>JASFHE010000059.1:0-16351 GCA_050123415.1 Desulfobacteraceae bacterium
CGGTGGTCCGGGATGCGACCACTGGGGTCAGTGCCCAGCCAATCCCCATTCTAAAGTTGATCCCGATGAATGGGCTAAAATAATAGCCGAACATCCGGGAACCATGACAGAGATACCTAAAGAAACCCCTGAAATCTCTTACGGAAACGGCATCGGCAGCCAGATCCAGTGCCGTGAAAGTTATGACACCCTTCTCGAGCTGGAAGAGATGGGTGGTCAGATCAGGGATATTCATGACGAATACATCGGTGCTGAGGGCAGATATGACGATACCAAATTTATGATTTCTCCCCGTACCAGCCCTGACCATGCCAATGAGATTGTAATACGAATCTGGGGAACGACCTTTAAACCCGCCTTAAAAAAAGAGTGTCAGCGGCTGGGAGTACAGATTTTCGACCGGGTTATGGTTACCAGCCTGTTGACAGAGGACGGCCAGCAGGGGGCAAGGGTTGTCGGAGCCACAGGATTTAATAACCGCACTGGCGAGTTCATGATTTTCAGGTCCAAAGCCTCGGTACTTGCCGCGGCTGGAGATTTTTACATGTGGATGCTGAATACCGAGCATGCCGGCTGCCGGCAGTTCCGTTCCCGCAACGCAACCGGTGACGGCCTGGCCATGGCCTGGAAGGCAGGGGCAGAGCTTGTTTTAATGGAAAAAATCGTGCCCCTAATGCTGGGTACAGGCTATAAGCATAACTGGTATGGCGGTGCAGGAGACGCCAGTTATGAAAACCTTCAGCTCGTGGATGCCAACGGCAAAAAACTGCCATGGCCTACCCAGGGATGGGCGGATGGCGGTGCAATGTTCCCTCCGCCTGATGTTTTGGCAGATATCCGCAAGGGTATCTTCAATGGTGAATGGGCGCTGCCCTTTTACGGTGATTTTCCGGACATGCCTGATATCGAACGGCGTACGACCTGGGATCTAATGCTCGGGCAGGAATCTACTACCAAAGTAATTACAGGCGCCTATGAAAGAGCCGGATTTGATCCGTCCAGACATCTTTTGCAGAACTATGCCTTTATCGAGGGAGAAAATCACTCCCAGTGGCGGACTGCCAGAGGGGGAGGTCTTGTTGTTGACTGGAATCTTAAGACAACCCTGGACGGTCTGTATGCGGCAGGTGAACAATTGTTTTCATTCGGTGATCACAGCTTCGCTGCCACCACCGGCAGGTATGCCGGACGCAAGGCAGCAGACTACGCGACACAGGTGAATGAATCCAAAATATGCAGGGAGCAGGTAGACCTGGAAAAAGAGCGCGTCTATGCCCCTGTAAAACGTACCAGCGGCATTGAATGGAAGGAGTTGAACGCAGGGATCGCCAGGACCATGCAGTATTTCTGCAGTGAATACAAGACCGAGCTGCTTTTCAACATGGGGCTCGAAACCCTTAAGGAGATAGAGGAGGTTTTTGTGCCCAATCTTTATGCACATGATCCCCACAAACTGATGCGCAGTATCGAAGACCTTAGCATGCTGGCCCATGCACAGATGGTGCTGCATGCCTCACTGGCCCGAAAGGCAAGCAGCAGGCTTCTTAATTTTTTCAGGATCGATTACCCGGAGATCGATCCCCCGGAATGGTCCAAATTTATAACCATAAAGCATGAGGACAGCGAGGTCAAAACAGGCGAAATACCCTTAAGGTACTGGGGTGATATGAAAGACGGTTATGAGGCCCACAACAGGGATTATACCGGAGTTTATGGATCAAAATAAGGAGATTATAATGACACAGAAAAAATTAAACGCCTTGCCCAATATTACCACTCCCAACAGGCAGGTAGTGTTCAACCCTGAGATATGTATCGGCTGCAATAAATGCGTCCAGGTCTGCCAGGTGGATGTATATATACCCAATCCTGTAAAAGGTGATCCGCCGATCATTCTCCATCCTGACGAATGCTGGTACTGCGGATGCTGCGTCATAGACTGCCCCTGTCCCGGAGCTATCAATTTCAACTGGCCCCTGCAGCAGAGAGGATCATGGAAAGACAAGGTTACAGGCAAGGTACACAGAGATAATGTTGCGTTTCCATAGGGTGCTTTTGTTCAGGAGTTTTTAATAAAAAAGATTATTAATCGGGAGTAATGCATATGAAAAATCAAAACTTAAATATGATACAAGAGCTGATAATACTGACCTCCCTTTTCCTGATTATTTGTGGAGGCACGGCTGCCGCAGACGATCATAAAAACTCCGGTAATCTCAAAATCATTAAAGGCCTGCAAAACGCGGAGGACATCCTTCCTATCGGAGATACAGGATGGCTGGTTACATCCGGTATGAACGGCCAGACTTCAAGATCGAATATCAGCGGCCATCTTTATCTTGTCAATGGCAAAGAAAAAACATTTGAAGAGTTCTTTCCCGGAAAAAATCCGACCTTTGATCACGATAAAAAGATGTTCAGCGAATGTCCAAGACCGATAAATCCCGATAATTTTTCATCCCATGGCCTGGCCCTTAAAGAACTGTCTCCGGGTCAGTACCGGTTGTATATGACCAGTCACGGAGGAAGGGAGGCAATAGAGGTGTTCAATATAGATACTAAAAGCGCCAAACCTGCAATAAGCTGGACAGGTTGTGTACCCTTATCAGAAGATATCATGGCAAACAGTGTGGCAATTCTTTCGGATGGCGGATTTGTGACAACCAAATTTCACGATCCCACTGTACCTAACTCCATGATGGGAATCATGCAGGGTAAACTCACCGGCGGAGTTCATGAATGGCACCCCGGCGGAAGTGTTAAAGCCATACCGGGCACAGAGCTTTCAGGTGCAAACGGTATAGCCGTATCTCCTGATGATAAATATGTTTATGTGGCGGCATTCGGTTCACGGGAGATAGTCAGGTTTGACCGAACAGAAATCCCTGTAAAATTGAAGAAAGTCAAAATCGATATAATGCCTGATAACATCCATTGGGGTGATGACGGTCTGCTTTACACTGCCGGTAATAACAGTGTGCGCGGGACCGGATGGTCCGTATTCAGCATTTTTCCTGAAACACTGGAAACAAAGAGAGTAACAGGTGTAGGCCAGACGGCAGCCATGCAGAATGCCAGCTCTGCCATTCCGGTTGATGATGAAATATGGGTAGGTACTTTTTCGGGTGACAGGATTGGCTACTTACCAAGGCATTAAAGGTGAATTATTTTATGAATTATCCGGTTTTAACTTTTAACAAATATATTATGTTTCTGCCAAGAATGCCCCCTTTTTTTGTGTATACCATAATAAGGAATGGATCTAATAAGGTGATATAAATTTAACGTTTATTTTTAAGGAGATCGTATGATGAATAAAACCATATATAACATCATTTTATTAATTTCCCTTTTATCATTTTCGTTATTATCTTTTTGCATGACAGTATCTCCTGGTGAAAGATCCATGCATCGAAAATTAGCAGTCCACTCAGTAAAATTTGTGGTTGAACCTTCAACACTGATCTGTCTGGGTTTTGAGTGGTATATAGAAGGTGATGAAAATCATAACGCCACTGTTGAAGTCAATTACCGGAAAAAAGGAGAGAAGTCCTGGAAAAATGCACTGCCCTTGCTGCGCGTCCAGAACGAGGAATGTATCAACAGTTTTTATGGCAATATCATTGATTACATAACACCCAATTTGTTTGCCGGCAGCATAATAGATCTTCAGCCCGATACAGCCTACGAGTGCAGGTTTGTTATGTCTGATCCTGACGGGGTTCATGGGGAGGTTGAAAAAACGGTCACCGTCCGAACTCGTCCCGAGCCTAAACCTTCGAGCGGCGGAAAAGTCTATCATGTATACCCTTATACCTATAAGGGGCCTAAAGAAGAACCCCATTTTGATAACCTTATGGGGGCCTATTATTTAGGTTACGGCTGCACGGCCGACTGGTGGAATCTTCATCCGCCCCGCGTACAACCCGGTGATACTATATTAGTACACGCCGGTCTCTATAAAGCAAACTGGACTGTCTATGGTGCTACTTATTTTAAAGAGGGGCAAGGAACGAAATTTTCAGGAACCTATTTTTTAACTCAGAGCGGGACTCCCGATAAACCCATTATTATAAAAAACGCAGGGGATGGAGAGGTTATCTTCGATGGTAATGGCAATTTTAACCTTTTCAATGTCATGGCTGCCAATTATAATTATTTTGAAGGGTTAACCATCCGAAATACTGATGTAGGATTTTGGGCCGGTCAGAAAAGAATTACCGGTTCCAGTGGATTGACAGTTAAAAACTGTCGGTTTGAAAATATAGATAAAGGAATTCACTCGGAGTGGTCAGGCTCGAAGAATTTCTACATTGCGGATAATGTTTTTATCGGTCGGCACGATCCGAATGGACTTCATGGCTGGTTCAAACCACCCAATAAATCATCCTATCCATTTGAAAGATGCCTGTCTGAGTATGCCGTTAAGGTTGCCGGCGCCGGACATGTTATCTGTCATAACTACGTGGCTAATTTCCACAATGGTATATGCCATGCCACATATGGCGTGCCGGAAGGATATCCCGCTTATGGCCATCCAGATGTTTATCCGGTGGAAGAAGTGTTAAAACAGGATCGAATGTTCGTTTCCATTGACATCTATAATAATATAATTAGAAATGTTCATGACAATGCTATTGAAGCGGACGGTATAATGTATAACTGCAGGATTTTACGTAACATTTGTATCGATGGAGCGTCATCTGCCCTGAGTTCACAGACCCTTTACGGGGGTCCGGCTTATTTTATACGCAATATTATCTATCATAGCAGCTCATCCGGCTTTGTTAAACACCAATCAAATCCATCGGGTTCTCATTATTATCATAACACCTCTATTTCAAAGGTTATGGCTGGTCTGGGTTCAAACTACCATTTCCGGAACAACCTGATTTTGGACTGGCTGCCGGAAGAACCGATTTTTTCAGTCGATACGTTCACGAATTATACATCTTCCGATTATAATGGTTTTTGTCCCAATCCGAGAGCGCCCTATTCATATGCATGGAATTCACCATCATTTGAAATAATGAAAGACTATGATAATCCACAAAAGAACCGCAAATTTACCGATCTGGCACAATTTCAAAAGGCTACAAAGCAGGATACACATAGTATGTTGATTGATTTTAATATTTTTCAAAATGTAAAAGCACCGGACTATAAATCTCCAACTCAAGTATATTATGAGGTAAAGCCTTCAGATTTTCAGCTTGTTGAAGGGGCATCTGCAATTGATGCAGGATGTGTTATTCCAAATGTAAATGATAATTTTACCGGTAAAGCCCCGGATTTGGGTGCACTGGAAGCCGGTATGCCCTTGCCAATATACGGACCTAGAAAATAATGGTAATATATATAAAAAGGAGGTTTTTAAATGAAACGCAAGTACTGGACAGGTAACAAAATTATTTTAACGGTATTGTGTCTTGCAATCACTTTTCTTCTTGCACAGTTTTCACTGGCGCAGAACAGTGCTGCTAAACCAAAACCCAAAATGGGCTTCAATCCCTTTCAGATGGATTCCCGTGCAAAGGAATTGACATATCATTTTAAAGATACCGATGAAGACATGAAATACTGCCTTTTTATTTCATCAAAGGTAAACAAGAACAAAAAGGCGCCTCTCATTGTATCTCTGCACGGTATGGGAGCAGGTCCGTCAATCATGGTATCAAAAAAGGCGGTAGATCTTGCAGAAGAAGGCGGCTACATTCTCGTGGCGCCCATGGGTTATAATGAAGTTGGCTGGTATGGTATGCCATTCAGTATTCCTAAAGGTAAAATCCCTCCTAAAAAGGCTCCCTCGGGTGACAATGCAGCGCCTAAACCAAGACCAAAGTTTAATTTCAATAGTCCGCCAAACCTGCGTGAGTTGAGCGAAAAGGATACTATGAATGTTCTGGATATGGTCCGCAAAGAGTATAATATTGATGAGAACAGGATATACCTGATGGGTCATTCCATGGGCGGTGCCGGAACTCTTTATCTTGGCGCAAAGTACGGGTCGATCTGGGCCGCCATTGCACCAATTGCGCCGGCTGCCTTCGGCATAGAGCCCGACAGCCTGGAGAAAATCAAAGACATGCCGGTGATATTTGTTCATGGAGCTGCTGACGAGGTTGTTCCTGTTGACGTTTCCCGCAGATGGGTTGAAAAGGCCAAAGAATTGAACATGATCTATGAATATAATGAAATGGAAGGGATAAGTCATGGTCCGGTAATCACTGCAGCTCTTCCGAGTGTTTATGAATTCTTTGCTAAACACTCAAAATCTAAATAAAGATTTCACGCCAGGATTTACAGGCATAGCAAAGGAGAGAGATCATGATACACGAAGAAAACCACTTTTCGGGATTAGATAATTACAATATCTATTATCAAAAATGGTCACCGGAAGGAGAACCGAAAGCAGTTATATTAATAGCCCATGGCTATGCCGAACACAGCGGGCGATACATAAATGTGGTAAATTACTTCGTACCATCGGGTTATCAGATATATGCCCTGGATCATCGTGGTCATGGTAAATCAGACGGTAAACTCGATGATATCAGTGATTTTTCAATATTTGTTGCTGATCTCAGAAAATTACATAATATCATCCGCCAGGACTATCCTGATGAGAAAAATTTCCTTATAGGTCACAGCATGGGGTCACTCATCAGCCTTTTATACGCACTTGAATACCAGCGGGAACTCGCGGGGCTGGCAATCTCCGGTGGAGGTCTGCCAAAACCGGATGAGCCGCCATTACCCAGGAGACCGGCCGATCAACCTTTGGATTCTTCATTCCTCAGTCGTGATCCGGAAGTCATTAAGGTCTATGAAGACGATCCATTGGTCTATCGCGGTCCCATACCACAAACAATTGAATCCGGAATGCACAAAGGACTGAAGCGGCTCTCCATGGAAGTAAATAAAATTGAACTGCCAGTCATTATAATGGCCGGCGATGGCTGTACAGATGGAGCCAGAAGTGAGAACCTTTATGACAGCATTGGTTCAAAAGACAGGACACTCAAACGCTATCCGGATCTGATGCACGAGATATTCAATGAACCGGAACACCCGCAGGTAATGGCTGATCTGGAATTATGGCTTGAAACACACATATAGTATGGCAATAAATTTAAAATGAAATGTTACCCATAAAACCAATAACCTGTTTGAATAAGGAGTAACCTATGAAACATCGATCTATTTTTTTCATATTAACAATTTTACTGTCATTCATAATAGCATCTCCTCAATTTGCTGTGGCAGCAGAGAAGATCGTTGTGATGAATCCACGGGGCATTCAGCCTGAAATACGCAAGATTCCCATGGCAACACGGCCAAAGACTCTTGATAAAAAGACTGTTTATATAGTGGATACCAAATATCCCAATACCAAACCCTTTGTTAATGAGCTTTTTACCGCTTTAAAAGCCAAGTACCCTAAAACCAACTGGGTTCTTAAGGAGAAGTTCGGCGGATACATGGATGACGACCCTGAACTCTGGAAAGAGATCAAGGAAAAGGCCGCAGGTGCTATTGTCCTTGTAGGTCATTGAAGCAGTTGCTCGCCGGCGGTTGTCGGCCACGCAGTAACACTTGAAAGAATGGGTGTACCCGCAATCCCCATGATTACCCAGCGATTTGAAGAACTTGTAACTACTACTGCCTTTAAAAAGGGCATACCCAATCTTAGGATAGTGTATACCCCCCATCCAATCACGGACAGGCCTGCAGAGCTGTGCAGGGAATATGTTGCAGGTAATGATCCTATCGCGGGTAAACCCATGCTTGAGCAGATATATAACGGCCTGACAAGGCCTCTCTCGGCCCTGGACGCCAGGGCCGGATTCCTGGAGAGGGATCCCAGGCCAAGGTTTTTTCCCCCTGACACCCCTGATAATCTAAGGGAGTTTTTCTATAATCAAGGCTACACCGACGGAAACCCCATAATCCTCCCGACCGAGGAAAAGGTTAAGGAGATGCTAAGTGCCACAAGTCATGATCCCGAGGAATGGGTAGGCCAGATGCGTCCTTCTCCTCCCCACGAGGCATGGTATTATAATGTTGAAATGGTTGCCATTAATGCCGTAATGGCAGGTGCAAAACCCGAGTATTTTCCTGTTATCCTTGCCATTGCCTCAAAGGGTGTAACCTCCATGTTCAGTTCCACATCATCCTTTACCAGGATGGTTGTAGTAAACGGCCCTATAGCGGACGAGATCGGCATGAACAAGGGAATAGGCGCCATGGGTCCTGTCAACCGGGCCAACTCTTCAATTGGCAGATGCTGGACCCTTATCTCCAGAAACCTTGGCGGATCCGGCAAGCCGGGAGAAACCTACCTGGGTAGCCAGGGAAACCAGCTTAACTACAATAACATCTGCTTTCCGGAAAACGAGGAAGGACTACCCAAGGGATGGCTGCCCCTGCATGTACAGAAGGGATTTGATAAATCCGAGAGTGTTGTAAGCATCTTCAGCGGCTGGAGCATGAATGATATAGCCTGGTATTCTCCCCTTCCCCAGCATGAGGTGATAAGGGGATGGCTTGAACATTTCTTCTCCTTCGGAACTACCCAGGCCATACTTATTCTCGACCCCATAGTTGCCGACGATGTGGCTTCAAAAGGGTATAATACCAAACAGGTCTTTGCAAAGTACCTTGCCGAAAATACGGGAACACCGGGCTGGCTGTACTGGTCGGAACACCGGGACAACCTTAAAAAGGCAAAAGAGGGAGTGGAACCTTTTGCCGGATGGCTTAAAAGGGGAGAAGATGCAGTTGTTCCAGTTTCACGCTATAAGGGAAGAAGGATGGGTGGTTCAGGCCTCCTCGCGAAGACCGATAATAATGAAACAATAAATTCCATTAATATTGTAGTAACAGGAGGCGGAACAAATACCTTCTGGTCAGGCGGTGACTTTGGTTATGTAGGCAGTACATCCGTTGATTTCTGGAGATAGGAGGCGAAAATGATAAAAAGAATATCCATAATAATTTCCATCTGTATAGTACTGTGCCTGATACTTTCTCCGGGAAGCGTGCTTGCGCAGTATAATTCATCGAAAAATCCTGCGGCAGTGGGTACACCGGTAAAATCAATGGTCGAGCTTGGCTCTGTATACTCGAGCATATATGATATTACCATCACGGTTCAGGAAACGGTCAGGGGCAGGGATGCCATGAAACTTCTCAAAAAAGCCGATTCCAAAGTTAAGAATCCGCCAAAGGGATTCGAATATATCCTTGCAAAGGTGAGGTTTGAAATGAAATCAAGGGCAGTATCGGACAAACTGACTTTTGATCTTGGAAACGAACCTCTACAATGGGTTGCACTTGCATCTGATTTAACAGAATATCCCAAGGTTTCGGTAACTGTTCCTGCACCTGCGCTTAAGGGAACGGTAAAACCCGGTGATTCGTTTGAAGGATGGGTGGCATTTGCTGTGGATAAAAAGGACAGCGGGCCGGTCATGGTATTTGACCCGGATTCGGGTGGTGCAACCGGCAGGGGTAAAACTCTGTTCTTTAAACTGTACAGGGATTAGTTAATTAATTTCAGGGACATTCCGGCAGAATCATTTAGAGCTATTTCAAATTCTGCACAGTGTCCCTTTTAACCAAACAATTTTGAAAGGAGAATCAAATTATCATGAAAAGATATTTACTGGCGCTTTCCATCGGGATTCTCACAGCAATAGCAGTCCAGGGAACATCATGGGCTGCTGGTCCCGAAACAAAGACGCCCGACGTCAAATTTGAAGTTTTAAGTCCCTGGGCAGATGCTGATCCGATTCCATTCAGGGGAATTTCCCCGAGGCTTGACAGGCTCTCCGGAAAGAAAATCGGATTATTCGTCAACTCCAAGCGGGCGGCCATGCCCATTTCCAAATCGGTTGACAGCAGACTGAAGGAAATGTACCCCGATATTCAGACTATCGTGTTCCATTCAACCGAACCGAATGTCAACGAAATCGAGACAAAGAATAAGAAAAAATTTACTGAATGGGTTAAGGGGGTCGACGCGGTTATTGCCCTCGTAGGAGACTGAGGCTCCTGCACAAAGTACCTCGTATACAACGGCATAGCCGTCGAGGACTTTGGCAAGCCGGTCGTGTTACTGGCTAATAATGGTTTTATTCATGATGCTCATTCAGCTGCATCAAGCAAGGGAATGCCCGGAATCAGAGTTGTCGGAGAATCCGTGGCCTGTGAATCAACTATTGTTTCGGAGATAGAAAAGGGAGTAGCCGCAGCAATGAAGGATGTTATTGATGGTTTGACCAAACCGCTCACTTCTGAAGAGAAATCTCCCAAACAGCTGACAGGCAAAACCCCAAGGGTTGCCTTTAAAGGAGCTCTTCAGGAAGTTAACCAGTTCTTCTACCGCAAGGGGTGGGGAGACGGCCTGCCTATTATTCCGCCAACCGAAGAGGCAGTTGCGGAAATGATGAAAGGGACAGATCTGCCGCCTGACCATATTGTGGCCAAGATAATCCCTAGAAAAGGTAAGGCTACAATTGAAAAGATCGCCGTTAACGCGGTGATGGCCGGCGCTCTGCCCACACACATGCCTGTTTTGATTGCAACCATAGAGGCCTTTGCAGATCCCAAGGCCAGATTTGATACATTTGAGGTGAGTACAGGTTCGTGGGCACCATCATTGACCATAAATGGTCCCATAAGAAGAGATATCCATGTCAACTGCAGCTCCGGCTCGCTGAGCCCGGGGGATATTGCAAACGCTGCAATCGGCCGTGCAGTCGGACTTATCGTCAAGAACATCGGCGGAGCAAGAAAGGCCGTCGAGGATATGGGTGTTGTAGGCAACCCGGGCAAGTACAGCCTTGTGATAGGTGAGGATGAAGAGGCAAGCCCCTGGGAGCCGTTGAGTGTTGAGCGCGGTTTTTCAAAGGAAGACAGCACTGTAACCGTGTTCTTCCCAAATACCTTTATTCAATCGGTGCCGGGGGGTACAGACGCAAAGGGGATTATGGACAGCCTTGTAACCATGGGGACTACAAGCATGTCCAGCGTCATTCTTATTCCTTCCTGGGCAAAGGTTATTGCAGGAGAAGGTTACTCAAAGCAGGACGTCAAGGATTATATAGCGGAACACAGCAGACCGGCTGTAATCGCCGGTTTTGAAGAAATTACAAATTCCCCTAAAATGGATACCGAGAATCTCATGATCCTTGTTGCCGGCGGACCCGGCTCATTTATAGGCTTGCTCAGGAGTGTTGGTCCCGGATTTTTTAATAATGCACTTGTCACTAAAAAAATCGTACTGCCCAAAAACTGGGACAAACTGGTCGCAAAGTATAGTAATCTTAAACCGATTTACGAGAGGTATTAGGAATAAACGCCATGAATTTCTGATAACTGTTGCATGAAATTCATGGCATTTCCGCTGTGAAAAAGAAGAATGATTCTTTTATCGATTACATGACCTCAGGCGGTATCCCGCTGGAAGAAACCCGGTATTCTAATAAAAACCTATGGTGATATGGGAGGTAAATGGATTCAGTTAAATGTCGTGGGAAACGAAGAACTTCTGGATGCACAGAAGCACCCGGAGAATCACAGGGACCTGATTGTAAGGGTGGCCGGTTACAGCGCTTATTTCACAGATCTTGGCAAGGGTGTTCAGGATGACATTATCCGGCGTATGGAAGTCGAAATCTGATTAATTATCTCAGTCATTCAATGTTCAAATACAGCTTTAAATAAAGGAGAAAATCACATGAAAATAAATTTCAACAAGGCCCTTGTTTTTATCTCTTTTTCATTGTTCTGCTGTTTTACGATTTTAACTGACGCTTCTGCCTCAGACAGCAAAATGAGTTCAAAGGAACTCATAGGGGTTATGAACCAGTATCTTGACCTGCTTGTAAAAAATGATCCCTCCGGTCTGCCGGTTGCAGGAGATGTCAGGATAACCGAAAACGGTTATCCTGTTAAACTGGGGACCGGGCTTTTTCAAACGGCAGAACAAATAACCTATAAGCAGTGCATGGCTGATCCCTCGGTGGATCAGGTTATGGTGTTTGGCGTGGTAAAGGAATCCGTACTTCTTGCCAATTTTATGGTTCGTTTAAAGGTTGAAAAAGGTAAGATCACTGAGATTGAAACCATCGTGGCGAGAAAGGATGAGTCCTCATTTGCCAGCCCGGAAGATATGAAAGAACCAAGGCCAGTATATGCCAGGATTGTGCCCGAATCGGAGCGGTCTCCCCGTGAAAAGCTGATAGAGATCGCGAACAGCTATTTTGAAGGCATAGAAAAAAACACCGGTGAAATAGTGCCATTCCATAAGGACTGCAATCGCTTTGAAAACGGTACCCAAACCACCAATAATCCGGGTACTATTGCTACCGGATGCAGGGAACAGTTTGACAACAAGGTATACTCCTACATCACTAAAGTAAGAGACCGGCGCTTTTTACTTGCTGATGAAGAAAAAGGACTGGTATTTGGGATTGTGACCTTTGATATGCCCGGTAAAAGAGAAAACTTTAAATATTTTCCAACTCCTTTTGATGAACTGCCGACCCGGTTTTATAAACCCCGCTCCCTGCTGCTGGCCGAGATGTTTAAAATTGTCGACGGGAAAATTCTCTCTATTGAAGCCGTAATGGTTAATGTGCCCTTCGGGGCCACGTCAGGCTGGTAAAACCAGTGTGGAAGATGCAAACGGATATGTATATTTTCTCAAAGATCACAGGCTCCATTTTTTTTAGGAAGCTCTGTATGATATTGCTTTAGATAAATATTCAGTCCCAGTTAGATGGAAGGAAAAAGCATGCAAAAACAACTGACAGGATTATTTATACTGCTGCTGATTACAATACTGTTCGGGTTTGCTTCAGATAAAGCCTTGGCAGATAATCCTGATACAACCGGCCCCTACAGGGTCGTAATGGAAATGGATCCGTCTCTTCCGGATCACACAATTTTCAGACCGCAGAACCTCTCCGATGTTGGAGAGAAATTGCCGATAGTCGCTGTTGCCCATGGCGGCTGCTATGATGTTGGCAATTTTTCTTCAAGATACACCTATGAAATAGCATCCTACGGGTTTCTTGTGATAGCATCCGGTAAAATAAGCCCTGAACTTGAGGTTGCAACAGAAAAACTGGCAGCAGCAAAACGCAGGGCAGATGCCCGATCCGAAAAGCTGCCCGAATTTGACCTGGCAACCGCAGTGCCGAAGAATCAACTGAAAAGAAGCAGAACCAGCCGCTTATACGAGGCCATGGAGTGGGCAAGGATACAGAATGAAAAGTCAGGAAGCCCATATAAAGGAAAGCTGGATACAACTGCAATAGCAGTAATGGGCGCCTCCTGCGGAGGACTCCAGGCACTGGATACGGCCCTTGGCCCGGGGGTAAAGACAGCGGTCATCATGAACAGCGGAATCATGCGGACAGGCATACCGGAAGGCGAAGAGGTACGGAAAGTAATGGAGTTCCTGGATTTACCTGGCCCGGACGACCTTAAAAAACTCCACGTGCCGGTCATCTACCTTAACGGCGGGCCCGCCGATATCGCCTTTGAAAATTCGGAGAAGGATTTTGAAGAAATAAAAAATGTCTTCGTATTCAAGGGTGATCTCGATGTAGGTCATGGCGGTACATTTATTGAGCCGCACGGCGGCAAATTTGCCGAAGCGGCAACACAATGGCTTTTGTGGCAGCTCAAGGGCGACAGGAAAGCTGAAAAAATGTTCCTCGGTGAAAATTGCGGAATCTGCACAGACCCTGAATGGAAAGTTAAAAGAAAGAATCAGCCGCAATCTTGATGTAAATTTTTAAAAACAGTGTGTTAAGGAAGCCATGGACCTTTGTGTTGTATCCTCTGCCGTAGATGATTTTCTACTGACACAAAATATCCACTTCCATACACGACCATAAAAACCAATAAAATTATAAACCGGGGAGATATTATGCGACTTTTAAATTTCATACTTGCAACTGTCCTGATGCTGACTTTAAATATTTCTGTTACCAGCGCTGCTGAATGCGACCGTGAGTGCCTGATAAGGCTGGCGGACAGCTATCTTTCAGCACTGGCAGCACATACCCCTGAAAAGGTGCCGCTTGCCGAGGATGTCAGGATGGTAGAAAACGCCAGGCCAATAAAACCGGGAGAGGGCTTGTGGAAAACAGCCACTGCCGGACCGACGGCATTCAGGATTACAGTACCCGATACAGTATCGCAGCAGGTCGGCGGCATGGTTATTATGGAATCAGAAGGAAAGCCTGCGCAGCTCGGTTTTCGCTTAAAGCTTTCCAATGGAAAGATTGTGGAAGCGGAACACATTGTCTCGTTACTGAGCGGTACGGAAATCCCGGAAACACTTCAAAAAGTCCGACCTGCCATACCCATGGAAATACCTTATGAATATGCAGATTCGCGTGGCAGGCTTATCCATATTGCAAAATCATATTACGATGCAGTGGACCTGAACAACGGTTATCTGGCACCCTTTGCAGATGACTGCGATCGAATTGAAAACGGATACAGAACAGCTCCTTCAGGAGGGCCGCTTGGTGGAGTGGGCATACCCGGGGCATCAAAACGTCCGGTTGGGCTGCTGGGCATGGTCACATGCACGAGCCAGATCAATATGCAGAATTTTGAGCATATAAGTGAGATCGTCAATAGAAGGGTTGAAATAGCAGATACAAAGACCGGCCTTGCAATAGGCTTTTCGGATTTTCGTCATCAGATGGATAAAAAGAAATACAGACTTCTCAATGACCCGGGCAGGGATTATGTAGAAAGAAACTATGAGCCCTTTGATATGCTCGCCATGCATATATACAAAATCTGGGGAGGAGAAATACATCAGATTGATACAGTTGGAGTCATGGCTCCATTCAATACCCCGGGCGGCTGGGATTAGAGCAACCAAATAGCTTAATCAGGATATTGAATTACAGGATGACTTCTGGCTTCTGAACTCTATCTTTTCTTTCTTGAATTTATTACAAAAAAGTCCTAAATATTAAGCCAGTGAAATTCATTTTAATGACAGCAAAGCGGATTTCACCGGGCTAAAACGTATCATTTCAGGTATAAAGATGTACTGTCTTACAAGTCTTTCAAAATAAATTATTACCAGTTTTAAAATAAAAACCATTATCCTATTTTAACAAGAGGGGAAAATGATATTTGATTATTTAAGGGTTGTTCACTAGGCGATGATATAGAAGTGATAATGTGAAAGTTATGGTCGGGTAGAAATACGACGCGCGCAACATTCTGATAGTAATTCGAGATGGCTTATTCTTCGCCCTGTTACTCGAGCCTTCTCTATCGATCACAGGTTGGATTTTATACTCCGGGATTCCATAAACCCGCCAATTAATCCTTACTACTCAGTTTGTTCACGTTTCCGTAAGCCCCCCTCTCATCCCGGACAGTCGGATTTCCCGAGTCCGGTTGGCAGCAATAGCATTTCCTTCGAGAACCTTCCCATTCAAACCGAAACTTAAGTGCCTGCCCACATACGCCCCTTGTTTGCCTGGTTTGATCCCAAACTCGACATTTTTTCCTTTGGCACTATTCTCCAGCACAGTGTCAGGTAAGTGTTTCTTTTAATGCCCGCTATTTACCGAGAGCCCCTTTGCCCGTTCAAGGTGTTACCTCCTACGGTGTCATGTCTATGCACGACATCAGAGAGCGTTACCTCTCCTTCTCAGCTCATACTGACTCATGCGCCAGACCAAAACCCTCTTGTCGCCTCGGACTTAACCTTGCACGACAAGTCTTTGTAGATTGTTGCAAGTCTCTACTTGGGAGATGGCCTTTCCCGACATTATCTCTGCAATCCTTGCGTAGTCGCTTGGCCCCTTACCCCGCAGTGTCCTCCCGGTGCTCTTGCCCGCTTCTTCCCGGAAGGCAACGGCCTCATCTCAAACGTGACAGATTCGGCACACCAAAATATCCCCTGCAATGCAACTTCGACAGGGTCGTGTTTTTCGAGGCTGCAGTCATTCCTTTATGTTCAGGCTCCCACGCTCGCTAGATCCCCAGGTTGCACCCACCGCTGAAGTTTTAAATCTTCAGGGCAGCCGGGCCGTTTACACCACGCATAGCTCGGTTGGTTACCTACCCCGAGATGTGGCATCACTACGTATCCGACACGAGCAACTGATACGGCTGGACTTTCACCAGCTGGATTGCAGCCTTGTCGGCTGCCCCCACGTTCTGCACGACCGTTATATAACAAAAAATTAAAAGGATATACGACCGAACTTAGCAAAATAAAAAATATTATAATAGCTAGGAAAAAAAGAAACCTCCTGTTAAGTAGAAGATCACGACAATCAAAAACTTAAGACAG
>JASFHE010000060.1:0-16292 GCA_050123415.1 Desulfobacteraceae bacterium
GTTATTGCAGGTCGCCGCAAAATTTATTTACTATTTGTCAAGAAAATTCTTTATTAAAATGATTTTTTTCACCACTTTCTTTATATTATGCAAGAACCTAACCGGATATTACTGCCTTGCAATCCCATACTGTGTGTTTTAAACTCTGAATATCATTCATTGCGAGCCTCCTTTTTTGATAAAAATGCCTTATCAAGGATATCCATTCCCTCCTGAGCACAAACCTTTTCTGCATGAAGTCTTAATTTTTCAGTTATAATGATACCCCCCGCTTTTTCAACTCAATACCCAGCCATGTTAACCCAATAAGGAATGTTATCATATCGGAGATCGGAAAGGATATCCACAGACCTGTCACACCAAAAATCGGGGACAGGATAATAATCATTGGGAAAAGAAAGAATAGATGCCTCGACCCGGACAGGATTGTAGCCGGAAAACCTTTTCCTATACCCTGAAAGAAAAAACCGGGAATCATCTGCACACCAAGTATAAAAATACAGATAAAATATAAATGAACAGCGTGAATGCCTTCCTCTAAAAAGACCGGGTCCGAATTGAACATTTTAAGTATAAACCCGGGAAAAAGCATTATTACTGCCCAGCAGAATCCTGACCAGATAATCCCGGAAAGGGAAGCCTTTAAGACAAGTTCGGTTACCCTCTTCATTTTGCCGGCACCAAAATTATACCCGATAAGCGGCAGGAGCCCCTGCCCTATTCCAATAGCCGGCATCTGGACAAAACGACTAACTCGAATGAGTACACCTATCAGCGCCAGGGTGATTACACCATGGGAAGCGGCAGTCCTGTTTACCACCCCCATTACAACAAACTGTACTCCGGACCTTACTATTGACGCCACGCCGATCCTGTATATCTCAAAGACAACCCTGGGATATGGAATAAAATAAGCAGGACGAAATTTATAACCGGCCTTGTTGAAAATAAGATAGGCAAGGTAAACAGAGGAACTCATGGCCTGTGCAACTATTGTGGCGATTGCAGCACCTGAAATACCCATTGCAGGTACAGGACCAAGGCCAAAGATAAACAAAGGATCAAGAATAATATTGGTGATTGAAGAGCATACCATCACTAAACTGGAGAATACCGAATTTCCTTCAGCCCTGATAATGTTGCTGAGAACCATGGACAGGCATGATAAAATAATAAATTTTATCAGGACAGAAGCATAATCTTCAGCCAGCAGCAGGACATCACCTTTTGCACCCAATACACTCAGTATTGGCCTGATATTTGGAAGGCATACCACTCCTATAAGAACGCTTATAATAAGGCAGAGAGTTATAGCAACGCCGGCTGCCTTATCGGCGTTTTTCTTTTCACCCGCACCAAGGCTTCTGGAAATCAATGAAGTTGCACCTATTCCGGTACCGGCCGCAAGGGCAAGAAACGACATCAGTAGCGGAAATGTAACACTCATGGCCGCCAGGGCATCGGAACCAAGACGCCCCACAAAGATTGCATCGGCCAGATTATAGGTCGATGCCACTGTCATGGATATAATAGCCGGACCGGAAAACCGAAACAGGAGCCGCCATATGGGGTCTGTTCCCATTGTTTCGGATCTGGCTTGTGTATGTTTACTGTATTTTAAATTTTCCATTGATATTTACAGCAGATATTCATCTGCGTTCTTTCTTTCCTTTAGCCTAAAGTCTAAAACGCTTCGGCCTATATTTATCATTCCCCTGCATGCTGCCGGGCAGCAGCCTTTCCTCTCTCTTCATTTACAAAAACAACAATAGCTACCGCAATAATAAAAAATAATGAACAGATAAGCACTGCAACTTGTAGCCCCAACGCTGTCTGTAACATACCAACGGCCATAAGGCCCAGAATTGCTGCCAGCCGGTTGGCGAGACTCCATAATCCGAAAAATTCACCGGCCTTTGTATCCGGTGAAAATAATCCAACCATTGCCCGGCATGCAGACTGTGTTGAACCAAGGCCGAGCCCTGCAATGGAACCGATTATCAGGAAAATATATTCACTTTTAAATGATGTTCCTGTCATATCATTTATAAAACCGGTAACAGCATTGGCTCCATAAATTAAAAGAATGGCAATGATCCACAGGATAAGAGTAAGAATAAATGTTTTTTTTGCGCCCCACTTATCCTGTATGAATCCGAATAGAAATGCTCCGCCTGCCGCAGTGCACTGTGTTATTATAAACATAAATATTTCCGTGCTGCCTTCCCATTTTATTATCTGTTTGCCGTAAATAAAGGCAAAGGCTATCACAATGGAAAGCCCGGCATAGGCAAAAAAGAAAGATGCAAGAAGGATTACAAGATCCTTGAAATCTCTGATCTCCATAAATGTTTTTTTAAGCCTTTTTATTCCGATAGAAAAATAATTTTCACCATCAGGAAGTACTCCGGGTTTTAAAGGTTCTTTCACCCATAGAAACGTTGGAACAGCAGCTATAAGGAAAAACAGACCGGTTACAGGCCCGACCAGACGCAGATTTGCTATATTTTCAATTAAATAGTTGTTTCCATGAAATCCAAAATATACAATCCCTGTTGAGATCAAACCGCCAAAATACCCCAATCCCCACGCGTAACCGGATATTTTTCCCAGGTCCTCAGGAGGCCCCAGCCCCGGAAGAAAACTTGAAACAAATGCTTCACCATATGAAAAACCGACATTGGAAAGGATTATAAGTACTATTCCGGAGATAATATATCCGGGCTTTACAAAATAAAGGGCGCATGTAGCAATAACTGTCAGAATATAACTGCAAAAGAGAAATCTCTTTTTTGATCCGGTAAAATCCATTACCGCACCCAGTAAAGGTGATGTGAGCAAGACTATTAAATAGCTTAGAGACAAAGCCACAGTCCAGAGATAATTTCCATAGCGGAACTCAGGCCCGTCACCCACAATGACACCAGTAAAGATACTACAGAAAACGATTGTTATTATTACTGTTGTATAGGAAGAATTGGCAAAATCAAACATCGCCCATCCGAACAGTTCCCTGCGCGAAGCCCGGCTGACCACAGGCATAGCTGTGTCTCCTTAAATACGGGTTAAATACAGTTTATTAATAAAGTAAAGAGGAAAGAGTAAACAGTAAAGAGTAAAGGCAAATACCCTCTATGACTCTTTTCTATTTCCTCTATTCTCTTTCCTATTTCCTATCTTCTCTTTTCCATCCACTTACACCTGTCTGAAATCACGAATCCATTCTCTTATAGCAGTTTCAAGCTGAGCGCCCAGCCTAATTTCATAGTTAGTAATCGCTCTGAGTCTGAACATGTCATATTCATTAAGAGAATCCTTGATTTCAGGACAGAGGTGATGGATACAGGTTTTAAAACGTGCTTTTAACAGACAGCCATGTTCACCTGCGAACAGGCAATTATTATCCAATGTTCTTTGTTCAGGTATTTTCACACCAAGCAACAGGTTCATAAGTATAAGCATGTTTGTGTAACATGTTTCGATGCCAAAATGGCAGCATCCTCCTGGCTTCTCATCTGCACAGACAGAGCAGATGTTAACAACTCCCAGCTCTTTCATAAGTTTCCAGGAGTCTTCTATCGCAGCATTAAATTCCTTAAGCATAGAGGAACATTTATTATCCTTCAGTATCTGACTTCCATACAGGGAATAAAGTTCATTAGCCTTTTCGATCTGTTCTGCAATATTGTAAAAGAAATATACCATTTTCTGTATTTAGTTGATTCCAGGTAAATGCAGAGGCGAAAAATTTTTCACCCTGTGTTTTATAATGTCATTATGGCCCTTACCGGATATAAGTCAAGATTTGCAGGTTGTATCATAAAATAAAAAAGCCCTTATAAAAGGGCTGTTTTGTATAATAATTTATTGATGCTGTAAAATTAAGGTGTTGCAGGCACTTAATACCTGGTCATACATATGAGCAAGACGTCCAAGATCAGCTACCTTTTCATTATTTAAGTAGTAGGTATCACCCATAAGGACAGCTCCATAGTTACGTTCTTTTTCATCTCCTGGCGGGGGTGGAGGAGGGGCACTGTCCGGAGACAGATCAAGTATGTTAATTTTAAAAAAAGTTTATGATGTACTTTAAGGCAGTAAAAATAATTATGCCTGTCAGTATCCATTTTATGGCCTTGGCAGGCACAAATTTCTGGCAGCGCGCACCCAGGTACATACCGGCCATTCCTCCCACCCCGAATAAAATCCCTAACAACCAGTCGGGTGCAACTGATATATCCGGGTAGAACGGCGCTATGGCATGATAAAAGACAACTCCTGCGATAGATGTAACAAAGGTTCCCATGAGTGCAGCTCCGGCAACTGTGTAAACCGGCAGGCCGAAAATAGTAACAAAAAAAGGCGCAATTATGGAACCTCCCCCGATACCGTAAATACCTCCGACAATTCCTACAACAAAACTAAGTGCGAAAATTCCCCAGAAGCTAACATCAAATGATTCATCATAGAAGGTATATCCGAGTCTTTTCAGGTTGAAATAGGTAACTCTGACAGGATGGAATTCCTTTCCAGCTTTTGCTGCCTGATCATAATTCTTCATTAAACCGTAATTTTTAACCAGTTCCTGATATTTTAACTCGCTTTTAAGTTTATTATCATTACCCGTGTTTTTCTTTAAAAGATCGCGTATCATTTGAATGCCGATGTAAAACAGAACAAGAGAGGCAAAAAGTTTGAAATGAACAGGATTTGGCAGATAGATTACCCGTATTATGGCGCCTATGAAAACACCCGGCAAAGTACCTGCAATCACAACCCATGTTAAAGGCCAGACCATCCTGCCTTCACGCCAGTAACGATATACTCCGCTGGGGATTGCCACAATGTTATAAACCTGGTTAGTCGCGCTTACAGACGGATTTGTGTATCCAAGAAACGAAACCTGGAATGGCAGCAGCAGAAAGGCACCGGAAACACCGCCCATGGAAGTGAAAAACGAAATAATAAACGCTGTTAAAGGTGGAATCCAAAACACAACCTCAATGCCTGCTGTAGAAAAAAACATTATAACGGTCTCCGGAACCTGGTTTGACCTTACTGGTTCGATTATTATCTTTATGGTTCACAAGTAAAAATAGGATCAGATCTCAGTGATGATTATTTCATGTCTCATGTAAAATCAATAGAAAAGATACTCGATAAACCGGGCGTTAATCCTGTAACCGGACTGACTCCGTTGGTTTTTACGATATAGATATTTGGCATTTTTTATCTAACTCATGTTTTTCATTATCCAAATAATGGCCCCTTATTTTTTACCTTGACACACATGGCCCATTGGATTATATATGTAATCTATAAAACAATATCACGTTATTTTCATCTTCAACCTGCCTTACAGGTACAAATTATGTTTCGATATTATATGTTGGTTGCTCTCCGCAATGTCAGGCGTAATAAACTTCACGCGGCTATTAATGTCATCGGGCTGAGTCTGGGTTTTTGCGTTGCACTTCTTATCAGCCTGTATATAAAAGATGAATTAAGCTATGACAGGTGGATACCGGACTATCAGGATATTTACCGTGTTTCCGCTACAGTCGCTAAAGGGGAAAGATCCGCCTATAGCCCGTCGGATCTCGGGTTACAGCATTGTTTTGACCGAAAAAATTGCCAAAAGGATTTTCGATAAATCCGATGCAGTAGGAGAAAAACTTCAGCTTAATCGAACTCATTCGATGCAGGTCTCAGCAGTTATCAAAGACATGCCGACAAACACGCATCTTTTACAAATTCGTATAATAGCACCAAACCATGCAAACTTTTCCATTGCAGCCGAACAGGATCGAAACCCTGTGAAAGGGTACTTTGGAGCAAAACTCTGGAGGACGAATACATACATAAAGCTTCCCCCAAAGATTTCGCTTGAACCAATCACAGATGATTTGCCTGCAATGCTGGACAGGCATTTGCCTTTATCCGAAGGTCAAAAAAACAGTGAGATTTACAGGCTCGATGTAATGCTTATCAAGGACATTCATCTGAGTTCCCCGGATCCTGATAAGGACGCTGTTAATTTGAGAGGTATATATACCTCGGCTTCCATTGCCCTCCTCATTATTCTTGCAGCAACTGTCAACTTCGTTAACCTGATGACGGCAAAGGGAACTAAACGTGCGCCCGAGGTAGCTATCAGGAAAACTGCCGGGGCCAATCGTGTTAATATTATTCACCAGTTTATGACCGAGTCCTTTCTTTACGTTATATCTGCCGGTATTGTCTCGATTGTTCTTTCCCATTTTTTATTAGAGCATTACAGTGCGTTTCTTTTCAGAAAAATCGAGTTCAACCTGTTAACCAATTACCAGTTCGTTATCTCTGCTTTCGGTGCCCTGATTGTTATCGGTCTGCTCGCGAGTATCTATCCATCCCTTGTCCTGTCAAGTTATTTACCAGTCGGATTATTTAAAACCGCTGGGACAGAAACCGGCGTTGGCAGAGTAAGACAGGCTTTAAGCATTATCCAGTTTACTATCCTGACCGGACTCATCATTTCAGCCTATGTTATTTATTCCCAGGCACAATTCGGCATGAAGGAAGCTATAGGCAAAATTAAAGACCCGGTTGCAATCATCAACACAGAATATAATTCACCTTTAAAACAGGAGCTTCTCAAGGTAGCCGGTGTAAAAACTGTTGCAGGTTCAGGGGGAATTCCCCAGTGGGGTATAGGGCCCGGTTCAGGGGTTTCACTCAAAACAAACCCAAAGGAGCGAAATACAGGTGTTCGATACATGTCAGTAGATACGGGTTACTTTGAACTCTATGATTTGAAACCCGCGGCAGGAAGATTTTTTTCCGAAGAAAGACCCGGTGACCTGACCCCGGAAGACAATGTATGGAACAGGCCGGAGGCAATTGTTATTAACGAAACCATCGCGAGAAACCTGGGTTTTAAAACACCTCAGGATGCTGTTGGTGAATTTCTTGTCTGGAGGCATGTTTTTAAACTGCCTACTGTATTTACACCGCCTCATGATGCTCAAATCATAGGTGTTGTTGAGAATTTCCAGATTGGTTCCGTAGTCCATAATATTTTTCCGGCAGTATTTTTTGTGCACAGGAGCCAGTTCCGTATGTTGAGTATCAGAATTGATAAAAAATTAATGGGTGAAACATTGAATGCAATCGATGATATCTGGTTAAAGCATATAAAGACAGGCCCGATTCAGCGTTACTTTTTTGATGATACAGTAAAAGGCATATATCTTGGCATCACCCGGCAGGCTCAGATACTGGCGATTTATTCCTGTGTTGCCATATTTATTTCGATACTCGGTCTCATTAGCCTTGCCCATTTTATTGCCGAAAAAAGCACAAAAGAGATAGGGGTTCGTAAAGTACTGGGAGGCAGCCGTGCCGGGATTGTAAGCCTGCTGCTCTGGAAATTTTCCAACATCCTGGCAATTTTATTTTTCTCTAATAACCTCCTCAAGTGGTAACCCGGGTCGCATTTAACTCGGTTTTGTTCCAGTTAAAATTTGCACTTCTGTTTCCCGGAACATTCAGTCTCAGCCAATCCATTGAATCAAACCTGCAGGAAATCGTTGTAAAATGGCCTCTTCCTTTTTCCGTATTTATAGAGGATTACTGTGCGGAGGTTTCATTTACCATCAATGATTGTACCCAGTACCGGGAAATGGTAAGGATCTTTATAATTGTTTACTCCGTGATGAATCATTTTAAATGATTCAGAAATAATTGATTCCAGACTACCCTATTTGTCTTTTCTTTTTAGCAATGCAAGTTACTCCCGCTATATGGATGACCCTCCATCGTATGTTTTTACTGCTTCTCGAAAAATTGAATAACGCTGATATCGTTGCCTTGAGGGTCCTTCATTTCTACAATGCGGCTGAAGCTTTTACCGTCCTCTGATAGTACATCACGCCCCTTAATTGTAAACGTGCCTATAACTTCAACAAATTCCCTGGTACGTGAGTCGATATTTTTTAACGAGATCGTATAAGGTTGAGGACCGGGAGGCGATGATTTAACGGGATATTCTTTGCCGTCAAATCCCGCCGTATACTCAACGTGCTCCTTTTCCCCGCTTGCAGAAGTCTGGTCCGAGATCAGGTGCATCATTCCATCCCTTATCTCAATAATATTCGTAGAGGTTGGGTGCGGCAGGCGACCTCCCGGGGCTTTGGACTTGTCCGGGTTCAATTTCCACGTTCCGACCCATGGGTCGGCAGCCATAGCGCCAGTGGGCAATGCGACCAATATAAAAAGAATCATAACAATAGATCGTTTCATTTCGGTACCCTTTCATTTGGTATGGTTTGTAAAGTGATAGGAATAAACTTTTAATAAGAAAAATATGCCAATATCACAACGGGTTGTCAAGGCAAAGCTTCCGCAATGTATAACGCTTTTTTGATATGGAAATAAACTGGGAGAACTTTCTTAAACCGTCACAAACCCTCGCCGTATTTGCCACGGGTATCTTAACAGCAGAATTACCCATTCCAGGTTTGCTGCCCTGAGGCTAAAGGACGCAATAGCCGATTACTTCATGTCAATAAAAGGTAAAAGGCCCTCTGTAGATACAAAGGAGCCTGACATCTGGCTGAATCTCCATATAGAAAATAACAAGGCCACAATAAGTTTTGATACATCAGGCGGTTCACTCCATCACAGGGGATATAGGAAAAAGACTGTTGAGGCTCCAATGATCGAGACGCTTGCGGCGGCAATAATAAACTACTCTGAATAGGATCGCCAAAAACCTCTATATGATCCGTTTTGCGGTTCAGGGACTTTACTCTGCGAAGCTTTTCTTAAGGCCTCCGGGACGCCGCCCGGAATACTGCGAAAAAAATTCGGTTTTGAAAATCTTCCTGATTATAATAAAACCATGTGGGATGATGTAAAAAAAATCAAAAAGAAAGGATCAAGGATATCCCCGAAGGAATTATTTCAGGCAGCGATATAGCAAAGCAGGCAGTAGAGGCATCAAGACAGAATTGTTCGGCTATTGACAAAAAAAAATCCATCCGGATAAAATAAAATAAAAAGATATTTTCAATATTGATCATATCAGAAACAGTCTGATAGTATGTAATCCACCCTATGGTGTTAGAATGAAGGGTGCGGCTTCTCTTGAAGCCTTTTATAAAAACCTTGGGGACTTTCTTAAACAGAAGTGCAGGGATTCCAGCGCGTTTATCTATTTTGGCGACAGAAAATATATTAAACGTACAGGTTTGAAAACTTCATGGAAAAAGCCGCTTAGTAACGGCGGACTTGACAGAAGCCTTGTTAAATATGAATTATATTAAACAGGAGGTTGATTGTTTTGGATAACAGCGAAAAAAATCAATCCGCAAGGAAAAAACTCACCAGAGAAGAGATGGACAAAATCGTCGCAAAGGCCCGTAAGTCTGAGAGCGACAGGATGAAAGGGTACCGTGAACAATCCCTGAATATTCATCCGTGGGTATGCGCCAGGTGCGGGAGGGAGTTTACCCATAAGAATCTTCATCTCCTGACTGTACATCACAAGGACCACAACCACGATAATAATCCCGCTGATGGAAGCAACTGGGAAAACCTGTGTGTTTACTGCCATGATAATGAACACAGGAGATACCTTGATCATCTGGATGGGGAAATGCCGGAAACAGCGGAAGAAAAAAGCGAAACTATCACACACAAGCCCTTTGCAGCTCTGGCTGACCTTCTTAAAAAATAAATAACTTTTCTGTTCAATGCCTTGCTTATATAAAGCGAGCCCAGCACTTTCGGGCCAAAGCTTTTTGCAACGTTAGGGTAAAGTTAATCTGGACTTTGTTTTATACCTGTGGCATTATTAAAATCATTCACAGATACTTAACTGCAGGAGGTAATATGGCCGTATTATCGATTTCCCGTCAGTTTGGTGCCGGGGGCTGGACCCTTGGCAGATCTATCTCTAACCAGCTCGGTTACAAGTTCGTAAGTTCACAAATTATCAATGAAATGGCAAAAGAAGCAAATGTTTCCACGGAGTGGATAAAGGGGGTTGAAAAGCATGCCGGAGACTGGCTAATGCGCTTTGTAAACAAATTTGTTAACGGCAGTTTTATTGAAAAGCATGTGGGGGAATCTAAAACAGATTTTGATGAAAAAAAATATATTACATTTCTTCAAAATATCGTAACCAGGATTGCAGATGAAGATAATATAGTTATCCTGGGCAGGGGCAGTCAGTATATCCTCCAGGGTAGAGAGAATGTAGTCCACCTGCTTCTGGTTGCTGATCTTGAAGACCGTATAAAATTTCTGGAAAAAATGTGGAAATTAAAAAAGAGGGAAGCCGAAAAGGAGATTATTACCAGAGAAAAACGAAGAGACTCCTTTATGAAGTATTTTGAACTGGGCCCGCCAAATTCACCTAATCTTTACCATATGGTTTTAAACACCAGTAAAATAGATTTTGACCAGGCGATAAAAATAGTAACTAACCTGGTAAAGGACTGCGAAAAGAAGAATAAAAAATAACACTTTTACATAATGGAAAATCCGCCCATGACGGATACAGACACTTCGATTATTAATATAGCAGTAATCGGGGGAGGCACATTTTGTAAGGAGTTGCTGGAAAAAACAACCCTGGATTACAGGGAGGATGAGGTCAGTGCCCGGATGCGGGCAGTTGCTGATCCTAACCCCGACAGTCCCGGAATAGTCACTGCACAAAAACTTGGTCTGGTCACTGTGAGTGACTACCATGATCTATATGATCCTGCCTATAACATTCACCTGTTTATAATACTTACCCCTGAACAGGAAGTCCTTGACGAAATTCTTAGAACAAAACCCGTACATATAAGGATACAATCCTACCATGTTTTTAATGTTTTCTGGAAAGCTATCAGCATTGAAGAACAGAAGCTGCGCCAGAGGAATATCGAAGTCGAGACTATCCTTAACGGAATCCAGGACCTGATTGTATTAATAAGTCCTGACCTTGATATCCTGGATGTCAATGATGCGATCTATGATCATATGGCACTCACAAGAGAAAATGTGATCGGGCAAAAGTGTTACAGGGTTTTTCAGAAGAAAGACAGTCGCTGTGACAAAGGTAATTTCAGATGTCCGCTTAAAGATGTTATTTCGCTTAAAATGCCTGTCAGACAAATATTACCCAGAATAGATAAAAATGGTGATACCAGATACCATGAAATAAATATCTTCCCGCTGTGGGAAATAAATGGCGAGCTTTCAAAATTTATTGAAATAAGCCGGGACATTACTTCCCGTATAAAGGAAGAGGAACAATTGACAAGGCAACTGGAAGGTATGGTTGAAGACAGAACAAGGCAGCTTAAGGAGACACATGATCAACTGCTTCACCAGGACAAGATGGCATCGCTTGGAAAACTGGCGGCTTCTGTTGTCCATGAAATAAACAACCCGATCGCAGGTGTTTTAAACTTTACCATGCTCATGAAACGTATGATTGAAGACGGTCCGCTGCTGCAAAGGGATATAGATAAATTCAGGCAATACCTCAACCTTATGGAGGCAGAGACAAAACGAACAAGCAGGATTGTAAGCAACCTGCTGGCCTTCTCCAGACAGTCTAAAATTGAGCTCGGAAAAGTGAACATTAACATGCTGATCGAACAAACACTTATCCTTAACTCAAACCTGTTAAAGATAAACGGTGTATCGGTTGAAACAAAACTGGACAAAAAAATACCTGATATCACGGGATCGGCTGATCAGCTTCAACAGGTTTTTATGAATTTTGTATCAAACGCCGCTGAGGCAATGGAAGCTGCTGAAAAACGTGTCCTCAGTATAGAGACCAGGCATGAACTCAGCGATAACAGTATAATAATAAGATTCAGGGACTCGGGAACCGGAATCCCGGAAGAAGATACTAACAGAATATTTGAACCCTTTTTTACAACAAAAAAGGGTAAGGGCATTGGGCTTGGCCTGTCCGTTGCTTACGGTATTGTCCGGGAACATAGAGGGACGATTGAAGTAACCTCTGACACAGGTAAAGGAACCGAAATAGAGATCGTTTTTCCGCTTAACGATGATTCCATTAACCCAGAAATCAAGGAAGAATAAAATGAGTATCACAAAAATACTTATAGTGGATGACGAACTGATAATGAGAGAGTCTCTGGCCGGCTGGCTTGAGAGGGATGGCCATTTTATTGATAAAGCCGGGAGCGGAGAAGAAGCGCTTAGTAAAATTAAAAAAACCAGGTTTGATATAATGCTGGTGGATATAAAAATGGAAGGGATGAACGGACTCGAAGTTTTAAGACATGTCAAAGAAACAGATCCGGATACCTCCGTAATTATGATTACCGCATATGGATCCATAGCAACAGCAATCGAAGCAATGAAAAATGGAGCATTTGATTATATGCTTAAGCCTTTTGATCCTAATGAGCTGGGTATCCTGATAGAAAAGGTAATTAAGAACAAGGCCAGGGACAGGGAAAACATTTATTTAAAAGAAGAATACAAAGAAAGAACCAGATTTGAAAGCATGATAGGCCAGTCAGTGGCCATGCAGGAAATATTTAATATGATTGAAGATGTTGCTCCAATGAATTCGACAGTATTGATAACCGGAGATACGGGTACAGGAAAGGGGCTTGCTGCCAAAGCGATACACACTAAAAGCAGATGCTGCGAAGGCCCCTTTGTAACTGTAAACTGCGGAGCAATACCGGAACATCTGATGGAGAGCGAACTGTTCGGGCATCAGAAAGGAGCGTTTACAGATGCAAAGGAAACAAAAAAAGGAAGGCTTGAACTGGCCCATGGAGGGACACTGTTTCTCGATGAGATAGGCGAAATAAGCATGAGGATGCAGATTGACCTGCTCCGGGTTCTTGAGGACCGGGTATTTTACAGGGTTGGCGGGACTCAGCCTATTGAAGCTGATTTCAGGGTGATTGCTGCTACAAACAGGGATTTATCAAAT
Organism: Desulfobacteraceae bacterium; assembly: GCA_050123415.1. Classification (GTDB taxonomy): domain Bacteria; phylum Desulfobacterota; class DSM-4660; order Desulfatiglandales; family HGW-15; genus JAAZBV01. The sequence goes on from JASFHE010000060.1 coordinate 12,965, forward strand.
GCAATAGAAGACAGGACTTTCAGGGAAGACCTTTACTACAGACTTAACGTAGTAACCTTTAAAATGCCTCTCCTGCGCGAACGCAAAGAGGACATACCCCTTCTTGCAGATCATTTCCTCTACAGGTTTACACAGGAAACCAATAAGGCCATTAACAAGATCAGCAGAGAAGCACTTGATGAGCTCATGCTTTACGATTGGCCGGGCAATGTAAGGGAGTTTGAAAACGCCATTGAAAGGGCTGTAGTGGTTGCAAAAGGCAGAGATATAATGGCAGCAGACCTTCCTATCTTTAATCCGCAAAAAATGATGTCATCAGATAACAATTCTTTACAACAGGTTGAACGTACCCATATAAAAAATATACTGGAACAGAATGACTGGAACATCTCAAAAAGTGCTGAAATCCTGGGTATCGACAGGTCAACGCTTTATAATAAAATTAAACGCTATAGCATCAGCAAATCCATTGACTGATCTGTCTCAAAATAAAATCCTGATATCGCCCATCGGTATTGATGAGCCTTCTCTTCTGGAACAGGTGGGAGAAAAGGTCGCCGATATTTTCGGTTATCCTGTGAATATCTGCGAACAGTTTAATAATATAGAGTTTGCCTACTCTCCCGAAAGGCACCAGTACAACTCAACATTAATAATCAACAAACTTTCTGAAACAGCACCAGGAGACTATTTAAAGGTTATTGCGATATGTAAAAAAGATCTTTTTATCCCCATACTTACCTATGTATTCGGTGAAGCACAGTTGAATGGCAGGTCATGCATTGTCTCGACATACCGTTTAAAAGATACAAAGGCAATTCTTCACCCTGAAGAAGTATTTGTGGAAAGGGTAATGAAAGAAGCTGTACATGAACTTGGACACACATTCAGTATCAGGCATTGTTCTGACAGTTCCTGCGTAATGCACTACTGCCGTTCACTCGGTGATGTTGATATTAAAAAAATACAACTGTGCAGATACTGCAATGTAATGCTTGAGGATGAAAGGAAAAGGATTGAAAAGCAGGCTGCCGCCTTCGTCAAAGACTTCGTCACACCATGAAAGCAGTTCAGGCTATAGCCTATTAATTGTTAATAAAGAACCTGAACCGATTATAATACAGCCCTGGATCGCAGAAAGCTCATTTTTTCAACAAGACAAAGGCTCCGCTTGAAAATAAATTTTATTCTACTGTAACGCTCTTGGCCAGATTACGCGGCTTATCTATATCCCTTTCAAGTGCAAGGGCCATATAATATGCAAACAGTTGCAGCGGGAGAATTGTCAGTAACGGGCTCAATATCTCACTGGTTTCAGGAACCATAATCAAATCATCGGCGAGATCTTCTATCCTTTGATCTTCATAATTAGTCACAACAATAACCTTTCCTCGTCTGGCCTTAACTTCCTGAATATTGCCTATCATTTTTTCATGTGTCTCTCCTCTGGCTATGACGAAGAGACTGGGGGTTTCAGGAGTAATTAAGGCTATGGGCCCGTGCTTCATATCTCCTCCTGAAAAGCCTTCTGCATGAACATACGAAAGTTCTTTGAGTTTCAATGCTCCTTCCAGTGCTACAGGATTATTTATGCCTCGACCCAGGAATATGAAGTCCTCTGCATACTTGTATTTTTCTGCTAATTCCCGGATTTCCTGCCCTTTTTCCAGAACCTGTTTCATTTTTTTCGGTATATTCAGCAATTCCTGTATGATTTCCTTGCCATGAGAAAGAGAAAGATGTTTCATACGCCCCAGGAGCAATGCCAGCAGAAAAATAACCGTTACCTAGGAAGTAAATGCCTTTGTGCTGGCCACAACGATCTCCGGACCCGCATGAATATACACGCCGCCATTGCTTTCACGGGAAATTGTGGAGCCCACAACATTGCAGATCCCCAGTACTCTTCCTCCACGGTGCTGAATCTCTTTCATTGCCGCGATTGTATCTGCTGTCTCTCCTGATTGTGATACAGCAAGGTAAAGACAATCGTCTCCGACTATTGGATTGCGATAGCGCAGTTCGGATCCGTTTTCTGCTATTGCCGGAATTCTGGCCAGGAATTCAAGTAAATAACTTCCGATATATCCGGCATAAAAAGCAGTCCCCATTCCAATGAAGCGAACCTGCTTCACTGCCAGGAGTTCCCGAGTGCTCATATTCAAACCGCCCAGTTTGGCTGTGCCGAATTCAGGGACAAGGCGCCCTCCTCCACCGAAGGCCCTTTGAACAGCTTCCGGCTGCTCATGTATCTCTTTGAGCATAAAATGAGGGAAATCCCCTTTGTCCATCTCTTCAGGTTCCCATGTGATCTCCTCTATTTCTTTCTCAACTTTCTGGTTTTCAAGGGTTATGGTTCGATAATTGTTATGAGAAAGAACTGCCAACTCCCCGTCTTCAAGATAAACTGCCTGGTGTGTATGACCAAGAACAGCATTTACATCCGAGGCAACAAATATCTCTTCATGGCCTATCCCCAGGACCAGGGGGCTTCCGTTTCGTGCGCAGATGAGCCGCTCAGGAAAATCTCTGAAAATAACGGCAATGCCATACGTCCCTGTAATCTGTTTCAATGCATTGCGTGCTGCTTGTTCCGGGTTACCATTCAGCTCTTTTTCAATCAGGTTAACCAAGACCTCACTGTCTGTATCACTGTGAAATTGATATCCCGCTTTCTCCAGATTTTTCCTGAGAGAATCATAATTGTCTATGATACCATTGTGCACCAAAGCCACTTTTCCGTCATTGCTCAGGTGAGGATGAGCATTAATATCATTTACTCCACCATGGGTGGCCCAGCGTGTATGGGCAATACCAAGACGGGCACTAAGCTTCTTTGGGAGATGGCTTTCCAATACAGCCATCTTTCCTTCTTTTTTTATTACTTCTATTTTTCCCCTATACAGGTAACCCAAACCCGCCGAATCATATCCCCTGTATTCAAGTCGTTTTAATCCTTCAACCAGAAAAGGTACACCGTCCTGTTTCCCAATATATCCCACTATTCCGCACATATCTGATCTCTCCTATCCATAGATTAAACGCCTGATCTGTCGTAAAGAAAGGGGAGGAGCCTTAAAGCGCCTTTCCTTAATCTCTTCCAGAAGCCTTTGGTAGATTTCTTCATTTTTTAGCCCCTGATGCCTTAGCTGTCCGTGGCGTAACTGGACAAATTCCTCCAATGTCATATCAAAGAATCCTACTATATCCTCAAGGAGTCTGGGTAAGTCCATGTTGTCTAAATTGTAGGAGCTGAGAAGGTATTGTTCTTAGGGGCTTGGCAAATGCTAAAACACCTATTATAATGTTTTCATGCTACCCAAAAGCC
>JASFHE010000061.1:0-16264 GCA_050123415.1 Desulfobacteraceae bacterium
CAGGATTATAGATTTCAAGAGAAATAAAGACGGTATTCCGGCCAGGGTGGCTACTATTGAATATGATCCAAACCGGTCAGCGAATATTGCCCTTTTACATTATGCAGACGGTGAAAAAAGATACATTCTTGCACCGGCAGGAATACAGGTAGGAGATGTGCTGACTTCCGGGCAGGGTGCAGAGATAACTGCCGGTAATACCCTGAAATTGAGCGACATACCTCTTGGTAGTCAAATCCACAATATCGAACTAAATGCGGGTCATGGCGGGCAAATAGTCCGCAGTGCCGGAACATATGCACAATTAATGGCTAAAGAAGGTAAATATGCCCAGATAAAATTACCGTCAGGGGAAGTCAGGATGATTTCGCTTGAATGCAAGGCAACGATCGGGCAGGTGGGTAACTCAGGATACATGGGTATCAGCCTTGGAAAAGCCGGAAGGGCAAGGTGGAAAGGTCGCAGGCCGCACGTACGTGGTGTAGCTATGAATCCGGTTGATCATCCGCACGGTGGTGGTGAAGGAAAATCTTCAGGCGGAAGACATCCTGTAACACCATGGGGAGTGCCTACAAAGGGTTATAAAACAAGGGTAAGAAAATCTAGTGATAAAATGATAATCAAGAAGAGAAAGTAATCGATTGAATTCTTTCTTTTAAGGAAAATGGAGGAACAGTTTTGCCAAGATCATTAAAAAAAGGACCATTTGTTGATGATCACTTGCTTAAAAAAGCCGAGCAGTCTCAGACTGCCGGTGGCAGAAATATAATCAAGACCTGGTCAAGGAGATCTACAATCTTACCTGAATTTGTCGGACTTACCTTTGCAGTACATAATGGTAAAAAATTTATTCCCGTCTTTGTAACTGAAGATATGGTAGGACATAAACTGGGTGAGTTTTCCCTTACCAGGACATTTTATGGTCATGCCGGTGACAAAAAATCAAGAGTAAAAGGTGGGAAGTAATGGAATCAAGCGCTATAGCAAGATATGTTAGAATTTCACCACAAAAGGCCCGTCTGGTAATGGATCAGATAAGAGGAAAAAAGGTGGATGATGCATTGAATATGTTAAAATTCGCACCTCAAAAAGGTGCAGGTCTTATATTAAAGCTTATAAACTCCGCTGTGGCAAACGCGCAACAAAGTTCCGATGTTGATGTGGACAGGCTTTATGTAAAGCGGATATTCGCGGATGAAGGACCGATGCTTAAAAGAATTATTCCGCGTGCAAGTGGAAGAGCGACAAGGATTTTAAAGAGGACAAGCCATTTAACGGTCGTCCTTAATGAAAAATAAAGTTAAACATTTTTAAAGAACAGTACCAACAGGCGGAGGTATAGATTGGGACAAAAAGTAAATCCTATCGGTTTCAGACTGGGTATAAATAAGGAATGGGACTCAAAATGGTTTGCTGGTAAGGAATACAGCAGTTTTGTATATGAGGATTACCGTATTAGAAAATTCTTAAAAAAGAAACTTCAGCAGGCCGGTGTTTCCAGAATAGAAATTGAAAGAGCTGCTAATAAGGTAAAGCTGAAAATTCATACTGCCAGACCAGGTCTTGTTATCGGTAGAAAAGGTGCTGAGATTCAGAACCTTACAAAAGATCTTGGTAAAATAATCAATAGAGAATTTTTTATTGATATCCAGGAAGTCAGGAAACCGGAGGTTGATGCCCAATTACTTGCAGAAAACATTGCATTACAGTTGGTGCGTAGAGTGTCTTTTAGAAGAGCCATGAAGAAGAGTGTAAGCTCAGCCCTCAGGTTCGGAGTACAGGGAATAAAAATATCCTGCAGCGGTAGACTGGGTGGAGCTGAAATGGCTCGAAGAGAGTGGTATAGAAAAGGTCGTGTGCCGCTTCACACGATTAGAGCGGATATAGATTATGGATTTGCCGAGGCATTTACAACATATGGAGTTATCGGCATAAAAGTGACCATATTTAATGGCGAGATTTTACCGGATAAAAAGGATTAATTAATAAATGCTTAGTCCAAAAAAATTAAAATACAGAAAACGACAAAAAGGCAGGATGAAGGGTAAGGCAAAGGGCAGCACACTTGAATTTGGTGAATTTGGCCTTCAGGCAACGGAATGCGGACGAATGACAGCTCAACAGATTGAATCTGCTCGTGTTGCTATAACGAGGCATGTAAAACGTGGTGGAAAAATATGGATACGTATTTTTCCGGATAAACCAATAACAAAAAAACCTCTTGAAACCAGAATGGGTAAGGGAAAAGGCGCTACCGAAGCCTGGGTAGCTGTGATAAAGCCCGGTAGAATTCTTTATGAAATGGAAGGTGTTGGTGAAAGTACTGCTGCGGAGGCTTTCAGGCTTGCCGGACACAAACTGCCTTTTGGAACCAGGTTTGTCAGCAGGAGATGAAAATGAAAGCAGATGAATTAAGAGATATAGATATTCAGGAACTAGTTGAAAAGGAAACATCCCTGCGCCAGGAACTTTTTAACCTCAGATTTCAGAAAGCTACAGGCCAATTAGGGAACACTGCCGTGATTGGGAAAATGAAAAAAGACCTGGCTAGAGTCAAAACTATTCTAAACGAATTAAAAAATAAGTGATACTGGATGAGGTAGGCATGAAAGAGCGTGGGGTTAGAAAAAAATTAACAGGAGTTGTTATTGGGACGAGTATGGATAAGACAGCTGTTGTCCTTGTTAACCGTCTTAAAAAACACAGTACATACAACAAGTATATACGCAGGCATACAAAATATCTTGCACATGATCCAAATAATATCTGTCAGAATGGTGACAGGGTGAGGATCATTGAATCAAGGCCTATTAGTAAGCTCAAAAGGTGGCAGGTAATGGAGATTGTTGAAAAGGCCAGAACAGCCATTGAAGCTGCTAATGAACAGGCGCAGGAGTAATTACAATGATTCAGACAGAGACGAAACTTAAGGTAGCTGATAATTCGGGCGCAAAACTGCTTAAATGCATAAAAGTGCTTGGAGGCTCTAAACGGAGATATGCCAGTATCGGAGACATTATTGTAGTTGCAGTTAAAGAAGCAATGCCGAATTCAAAAGTCAGCAAAGGCAGCGTAATGAAGGCTGTGATAGTTAGGACAGCGAAAGAAATAAGACGTCCGGATGGATCTCATATTAAGTTTGACGACAATTCGGCTGTACTAATCAACGCTCAGAATGAACCAATAGGTACTCGAATCTTTGGCCCTGTTGCCAGGGAGTTAAGGGCTAAGAAATTTATGAAGATAATATCTCTTGCCCCTGAAGTACTTTAATTTAAATTTATGGAGTATCCTAAGTGCTTAAGAAACATCCCATAATAAAAAAGAACGACAAGGTTATTATCCTCTCAGGAAAAGAGCAGGGAAAAATTGGAAACGTACTGAAGGTAGATATTGAGAAAGAGCGCGTGATCGTTGAGAAAGTCAATGTGGTTAAGAGACATTCAAAACCGAGTGCTGCTAATGCGCAGGGCGGTATTATTGAAAAAGAAGCTCCTATTCATATTTCCAACTTAATGATTATCTGCAATAAATGCGCTGAACCGACAAGAATAGGAAAACGCATACTTGATGATGGATCAAAGGTAAGGGTCTGCAAAAAGTGCGGTGAAATAATTGGTGACTAAAAACACAGGTATTAAAATCCTTTAAATATAAAAACATTTATTCAGATTATTTATTAACAGGAGTAACAGTTGTCCAGACTGAAAGATAAGTATAACAATGAAGTAGTTCCGGCTTTAATTAAAGAGTTCGGTTATACAAGCTCCATGGCTGTGCCAAAGATTAAAAAAGTTGTTTTAAATATGGGGCTTGGTGAGGCCATATATAATATAAAAGTGCTAGATAATGCCGTTGAAGAACTTGCATTAATCGCCGGACAAAAAGCGGTCATCAGGAAAGCAAAGAAATCAATTGCAGGATTTAAACTGCGTGAAGGTATGCCGATTGGATGTTCTGTGACTTTACGACGTCAAAAAATGTATGAGTTTCTGGATAAACTTTTTAATGTTGCCCTTCCAAGGGTCAGAGACTTTCGCGGTCTGCCAAACAAGATGTTTGATGGCAGGGCTAACTGTTCTCTGGGGATAAAAGAACATATTATTTTTCCTGAAATTGACTATGATAAGATAGATAAAATTAAAGGTCTTAATATAACTATTGTTACTTCTGGTAAAACAGATGCAGAAGGTATGTTTTTATTAAAATCTTTAGGAATGCCATTTAGGAACTAATGGGGAGGATGACTTGGCAAAAAAGTCCCTTATAGCTAAAGCTAAAAGAAATCAAAAGTTTTCTACTCGTAAATACAACCGTTGCCCGATATGCGGCAGGCCGCGTGCTTTCATAAGAAAATTCGGAATATGCAGGATTTGTTTTAGAAGTATGGCCCTGGGCGGTGAAATACCCGGTGTAATTAAGTCCAGCTGGTAGCTTAATTATTTAATAGTAACGGGTTTTGCCTGGTTACTATTGATTGTATTCTTTAAAAGTAGAAGATGAAATAGAAACAAGGAGTTATTTTCATGGGAATGACAGATCCGATCGCCGATATGCTGACTAGAATCAGGAATGCATTAATGGCATCATACAATTCAGTAGACGTTCCGGGTTCAAGGATGAAAATAAATATCGCAAAGGTACTTAAATCGGAAGGTTTTATTAAGAACTTTAAGTTAATTGATGATAAGAAGCAGGGTATCATCAAGATTTATTTTAAATACGATGAAAAAGGCGAACCCATTATTGATGGTCTTAAAAGAATAAGTAAACCCGGTTGCAGAATATATGCAAAGAGTGACAGTATTCCAAAGGTATTAAATGGTTTCGGGATAAATATTCTATCAACATCAAAAGGCATAATAACTGACAAGCAGGCCAGAGAGATGGGTATTGGCGGAGAAGTTATCTGTTCAGTCTGGTAAGTTAACTCATTATTTATCCATCGTATTATGATCTTTCTTAATTGGAGGTTTTAAATGTCACGCATAGGCAAAATGCCTATTGAAATCCCAAAAGATGTAAAGGTAGATATCAAGGATGATCTTATATCTGTCAAGGGACCAAAAGGTGAATTAAAAAGGACCATTAATCCAAAGGTTCATTTAAATATTGAAAATGATCAGATACTGATCACAGTTGATGATGATTCAAAAGAATCTAAATCTTGCCATGGTTTGTTTCGAGCCCTGGTCGCAAATATGGTAAAAGGAGTTTCGCAGGGATTTGAGCGTATACTTGAAATAGTCGGTGTAGGATACAGGGGAGAAGTTTCAGGGCGAACAGCCACATTTCATCTTGGTTATTCACATCCTGTAGTATTTGAATTACCCGAAGGAATTGAAGCAAGTATAGACAAATCCAAAATAACCTTGAACGGAATTGATAAAGAACTCCTGGGACGTACAGCTGCAAAGATAAGAAGCTTCAGAAAACCTGAGCCCTACAAAGGCAAAGGAATAAAGTATGCAGACGAATTTATAAAGAGGAAAGCCGGTAAGTCCGGGGCCAGGGATTAACAGGACTTTTTTTAACAGGATCATTATAATGGCATCAATAAGCAGAGCAAAATCAAGAGAAAAACGGAAAAGACGAGTAAGGCGGAAAGTTGTAGGGACGTCAGAACGTCCAAGGCTTTCGGTTTTCAGAAGTGCAAAGAATATATACGCACAAATTGTTGATGATACCAGTTTTAACACCCTTGTTCAGGTATCCACCATCTCCAAAGAAGTAAAGGATCAGCTAAAAGGGAAGGGTGGAAACAAAGAGGGTGCGACAATGATTGGGAAATTAATAGCACAGAGAGCTCAGGAAAAAGGTATAAAGAAGGTTGTATTTGACAGGAACGGATTCTTATACCATGGAAGAGTTAAATCACTTGCTGAAGCAGCCAGAGAAGGTGGACTGGAATTTTAATTTTTTTATGAATTCCTTTTTGAATTAGGCAGCAATTAAGGAGACAGGCATTGTATAAAGAAGAAAACGAAGATGAATTAATTGAAAAAGTCGTCCATATAAGCAGAGTAGCGAAGGTTGTGAAGGGTGGGCGTAGATTCAGTTTTAGCGCAATAGTCATTGTTGGTGATGGAAAAGGCCTGGTTGGTTGTGGTCTTGGAAAGGCCAATGAGGTGCCTGAAGCTATCAGAAAAGGATCTGAAAAGGCAAGGAAGAGTATGAAAGCTATTAGCGTTATAGACGGTACAATACCTCATGAGGTAGTCGGTAAATGGGGGGCAGGACGTGTGCTGATCAAGCCTGCAGGTCCTGGTACCGGAGTAATCGCGGGCGGTGCTGTCCGTGCTGTACTTGAAGCCGTAGGAATTCAAAATATACTTACAAAATGTCTGGGTTCACATAATCCTCATAATCTTGTGAAGGCTACCATAAAAGGTCTTAGTACTTTAAGAAGTCCGGAAAATATAGCAGCAAGGCGAAATAAAACACTTCAAGAAATGTTTAATTAATAAAAGAACGAGATTTTATTATGGCTGATAAAATAAAGGTAACCCTGGTAAAAAGCGGAATAGGTAAAAATAAAAAAATCAGGGAAACATTAAAAGGTCTGGGATTAACAAAGCTTAATAAGACTGTTTATCTGAATAATACTGCCCCAATAAGAGGCATGATTAATAAAGTATTATTTATGGTAAAGGTTGAAATATAATTATTGGGAGTTAATGATGAAGTTAAACGATCTTTCCCCGGCAGAAGGTTCCAGGAAAAACAGAAAAAGAGTTGGCAGAGGGCCGGGATCCGGTCATGGAAAGACCTCCTGTAAAGGTCATAAAGGACAAAAAGCAAGATCAGGAGCCAGTATAAGTGCAGGATTCGAGGGTGGTCAGATGCCTCTTCAGAGAAGGCTGCCCAAAAGAGGTTTTACTAATCACTTTAAAAAAATATACGATCTGATCAATATAAGTGATCTAAACAGGTGTGAACCTGATTCTGTTGTTAATATGGAAAAACTTAAAGAATTAGGTTTTTATAAAGGCGCCAAAGACGGGATTAAACTATTAGGTAATGGCGAATTGGCTCATCCTGTTGAAATTCAGGTGAATAAGGCAAGTAAAGAAGCAATAAGAAAGATCGAAGCCGCAGGCGGAAAAATCGAATTGATCTGATTTTAACTATTTATCCGGAGATTACGCACCTTGATAGGCAGTATACAAAATATTCCAAAAGTTCCAGAGCTGAAAAAAAGAATATTATTCACGCTGGCGATGCTTTTCGTTTACAGGATAGGATGTAATATACCTATTCCCGGTATTGACGGCGACGCATTAGCTGAATTCTTCAAGTCACAGCAGGGGCTACTGGGAATGTTCGACATGTTTTCTGGTGGTGCATTGAAACGAATGTCCATAATGGCCCTGGGGATTATGCCTTATATAACGTCTTCAATTATCTTGCAGCTTCTTGGAGTTGTAGTTCCCCATCTTGAAAAATTGAAGAAAGAAGGCGAACAGGGCAGGAAAAAGATTACTCAATATACCCGTTATGGTACTATTATTTTAAGCGTAATTCAGGGTGCCGGAATAGCAATAAGCCTGCAGAGAATGAGCAGTCCGGGCGGAGGCATGATTGTAACTGCAGGAGGATGGAGCTTTACTGTTCTTACAGTTATAACCCTGACAGCAGGAACAGCTTTTCTTATGTGGCTTGGTGAACAGATTACCGAAAGAGGAATAGGTAATGGAATTTCTCTTATTATTTTTGCAGGAATCGTTGCCGGTTTCTGGCCTGCTATCGGACAGGTTTTGAGTTATATTGAGATCGGACAGATTACTCCATTTTTTATGGTTATTATAATAGTCGTTATGATAGCTGTAATAGGATTTGTCGTATTTATGGAAAGGGGACAAAGACGTATTCCGGTACAATATGCGAAAAGAGTAGTCGGAAGGCGTATGTATGGTGGCCAGAGTACACATTTACCATTAAAAATTAACGCTGCCGGAGTTATACCGCCTATTTTTGCATCTTCAATACTTATGTTTCCTTTAACAATTAAGAACTTTGGTGTCTTAGGCGATGTTGAATGGTTTCAGAATATCGTTAATGCGCTTGATCCGGGTACTATTACATATAATCTGATTTATGTGATTCTTATTATCTTTTTCTGCTATTTCTATACAGCAGTTAATTACAATCCTATGGATATAGCAGATAACATGAAAAAACAGGGAGGATTTATTCCGGGAATCAGACCGGGAAAGAATACAGCTGAATATATAGACAGGGTTATGACACGGCTAACCTTCAGCGGTGCTTTATATATTGCTCTGGTTTGTATCCTTCCGCAATTATTGCAGACCCAGGCCCATATTCCATATTATTTCGGCGGTACGTCATTGTTGATTGTAGTCGGTGTTGGAATGGATACGGCAAATCAGATTGAATCACATATGATGATGAGACATTATGAAGGATTTATGAAAAAAGGAATCGGTAAACACAGATAAATAGCAGTAAAAATCAGGAGAATTTTTTATCATGAAAGTAAGAGCGTCAGTAAAAAAAATGTGTAACAAGTGTAAAGTGATTAAAAGAAAAGGTATATTACGAGTTATCTGTGAAAATCCCCGGCATAAACAAAGACAGGGTTAAACTTGTCACAGTAATAATATCGTTTAATTCATATTATTAACAAGGAGAAAGAATTTGGCAAGAATCGCAGGCGTTGACTTACCGAGAAATAAAAGGATAGAGATTGCCTTAACTTATATATACGGCATTGGAAGAACTGCTTCCCAAAAGATACTGACTGAGAGCGGTATCGATTGGGATACGAAGTCTGATGATCTTACTGAGAGTCAGGTAACTGATATCAGGAAAGTCATCGATGAAAAATATAAGGTTGAAGGTGACCTGAGAAGAGAAGTCTCCATGAATATAAAGAGATTGATGGACCTGGGTTTATATCGCGGGATCAGGCACAGGAGAGGGTTGCCGGTTAGAGGCCAGAGAACAAGCACAAACGCAAGAACTCGTAAAGGGCCCAGTCGCTCGGTAATGGGAAAAAGGAAAAAATAAGGAGATTGGTATAATACTATGGCAAAACGCGTAAAAAGAGGAAAAAAGACAAAAAAAGAGAAGAAAATAGTACCAAATGGTATTGTGCATATTAACTCCACTTTTAATAATACAATTATCACTATTACTGATAATGACGGAAACGTTATTGCAGCTTCGAGTGCCGGACGCCACGGTTTTAAAGGCTCTAAAAAGAGCACTCCCTATGCCGCACAGATGGCAGCACAGGGCGCATTAAAAGACGCAATGGAGCAGGGATTAAAAACTGCTGAAGTAAGAGTAAAAGGCCCGGGTGTTGGGAGAGAAGCTGCATTACGCGCTTTGCAGGTTGAAGGATTTACTGTTAGCATTATTAGAGATGTTACTCCGATACCCCACAACGGGTGTCGTCCTCCAAAAAGACGAAGAGTATAACAAATTATTAATAGATTAGGAGGCTAGGATTGGCCAGATATACAGGTTCATCATGTAGGTTATGCAGAAGAGAGAATCTAAAACTCTTTCTCAAGGGTGATCGTTGTTACAGTGATAAATGCGCCTTTGAGAGGAGACCATATGCTCCGGGTCAGCATGGTCAGAGACGTGGCGGTAAAGTTTCGGATTATCAAATGCAGTTGAGAGAAAAACAGAAAGTAAAAAGAATATACGGCGTACTGGAAAAACAGTTCAGAAAATACTATTACAATGCTGAAAAGCATAAAGGTATTACCGGTACGAATCTTTTACTGTTCCTTGAGTGCAGGCTTGATAATATCGTCTATAGAATGGGGTTCGCCTCTTCAAGAAATCAGGCAAGGCAGCTGGTTCGGCAGAACCATTTTACAGTGAACGGTAGAAAAGTAAATATTCCATCTTTTCAGGTTTCTCCGGGCGATTATGTAGAGGTGAAAGAGAAAAGCAGAAAATCAAAGGTTATTACCGATTCCCTTGAAACAGTTGTACGAAGGGGGATTCCTGCCTGGATTGATCTGGATAAAGATAAATACCGTGGCACCTTGACGGCCGTTCCCAACAGGGAAGACCTGACTATGCCTATGCAGGAACAGCTTATAGTTGAGTTGTACTCCAAATAGGGATCGATTTTACAATAAATATAAAATCTCATTGATCATAGTGGAGGTACTTTTTTTGGGAGATCTTAAAGCGAGAAACTGGCGGGAATTGATAAAACCGAAAAGCATTGTGATGGAAGATGAAAATCATTCATCATTTTACGGTAAATTCGTATGTGAACCCCTTGAAAGAGGATTCGGTATAACTATCGGAAACTCATTGAGGCGTATTCTGCTTTCATCATTACAAGGTGCAGCAGTAGTATCTGTTAAATTTGATGATGTTGTGCATGAATTTTCGTCCATTCCAGGTGTGATGGAAGATGTTACAGAAATCATACTGAATCTAAAGGAATTAAATTTAAAGCTGATCGATGTAGAAGAAGCAGTATTAACTTTATCTGTAGAAGGTGAAGGGCTCGTAACCGCCGGAGATATTGAAGTTAATGAATCTGTTGAGATACTTGATCCAAATAAACCTATTGCCACATTGAGTAAAAAAGGAAAGCTCAATATGGAAATAGTAGTAAAGATGGGAAAAGGATATGTCCCGGCTGAGAAAGATTCAAATTCCAATAATGAAATAGGCAACATTCTTATTGATGCAAGTTTTTCACCAATTAAAAAGGTGAACTATGTTGTCACAAATGCGAGAGTTGGGCAAAAGACGGACTATGATAAACTTACCCTGGAGATATTTACCGATGGAAGTGTGTTGCCCGAAGACTCCATAGCCTTTGCTGCAAAGATACTTAAAGAGCAGATGACTCCGTTTATCAATTTTGAAGAAGAGGCTGAACCTGATGAGGTAGAAGAAGAGGAAGAGGGAGACAAACTCAATGAAAACCTCTTCAGGCCTGTATCTGAGCTGGAGCTATCTGTCCGATCCGCGAACTGTCTTAAAAATGCCGAAATTTCAATGATTGGTGAACTGGTTCAAAAGACAGAAGGTGAAATGTTAAAAACAAAAAATTTCGGTAGAAAATCACTTAATGAGATAAAAACTATTCTTTCAGAAATGGGATTATCATTAGGAATGAAGATCGATAAATTCCCGGCAGTGCCATCTGAGGAATCAGATGAGGAAGAAAGTGAAAAGGAATAATTAAAATGAGGCATCAAAAAACAGGAAGAAAACTTGGCCGTAATTCCAGCCATAGAAAAGCAATGTATAGAAATATGGTTACATCACTTTTTAAATATGGGCAGCTTGAAACAACAGATGCTAAAGCAAAGGAATTAAAGCCTATAGCTGAAAAACTAATTACTTTAGCCAAAAGGGGCGATTTGCACTCAAGAAGGCTTGCATTATCATATATGAATGAAAAATCCGTAACACATAAACTTTTTGATGATATCAAGAATGGTTACCTGAATAGACAGGGCGGGTATCTCAGGGTATTAAAAAATGGGTTCAGACGAGGTGATGGAGCTGCTGTATCAATAGTTCAACTGCTGCCTGCCGAAGAGGCAAAGAAAAAGACGGCAAAAAAGAAAAAATCAGCAGAAACGAAAAATGACGTAGGAAGCACGGCTGCTGAATAGGTAATAAACTATTAAAGGGTATATTAAATAAACTTAAAAATACAGCTGATATTTTAATGTTTGAGTTCTTGACCAACTTTGAGTACTTTGCTAATATAGATAAACTTTTCAAACATTAAATAAAAATGAAATATGACAAAATTTATTGTCCAAAATTGGTGAAAAACCTCCTTACCGGTGACACGGTAAGGAGGTTTTTTTTGACGGGGGTATAATTGAGCATATTCAATCACAAAGATCTGTTAGGAATGGGACAGCTATCAGTTGAAGATATTAACCTTATTCTCCGGACGGCAGAATCATTAAAAGAGATATCACAACGGGATATTAAAAAGGTTCCGACATTAAGGGGTAAAACAATCGTTCATTTCTTTCATGAACCCAGCACAAGGACAAGGACTTCCTTTGAGATAGCTTCAAAAAGATTAAGCGCAGATACTGTCAGTCTTGCATCCTCAGGGAGCAGTATGGCTAAAGGTGAAACTCTGGTTGATACTGCAAAGAATATACAGGCCATGAGCCCTGATATTATAGTCCTGAGACATTCTTCAAGCGGGGCACCACACCTTCTAGCCAACAGAATACCTGCATCTATTATTAACGCAGGTGACGGAGCAAATGAACACCCGTCTCAGGCCTTACTTGACCTGTTTACAATAAAAGAAAATAAAGGCAGGATAGAAGGGCTTAAAGTGGTTATTATTGGTGATATTGAACACAGCCGTGTTGCAAGATCAAATATTATCGGGCTTAAAAAAATGGGTGCGGAAGTGACAATATCAGGTCCGCCTACAATGATTCCTCATAATGTTGAATCGTTTGGCGTGGAAGTAATCAACAATCCTGCAGAGGCAATAATAGATAAAGATGTAATAATTGTACTGAGAATACAGCTTGAAAGACAAAGTAAAACGCTGTTCCCGAGCTTAAAGGAATATTCAAACTTTTTCGGTATTAATGAGAAATCTCTTCAGAAAGTAAAGGAAGGAGCAATAATTATGCATCCTGGTCCTGTTAACAGGGGTGTTGAACTTTCATCTCAGGTAGTAGATAGCCCGTATTCCGTCATTCTTAATCAGGTTTCGAACGGAGTCGCCGTTAGAATGGCATTACTCTATTTATTGATTGGAGGGGCACGCAGTGAAGACATTGCTAATTAATGGTGACTTAATTAACACGGAAAAAAGCATCGTTGAAGAAAAGGACATATTGATTGAAGATGGAATGGTAACCGGGCTGTTTCCCCGAGGACAGTTTACAAATAATGAGCATAAAATTCAGCGTCTGGATATAGCCGGTAAGGTAGTTATTCCCGGACTTATTGACATGCATGTTCATCTTAGAGAGCCGGGTGAAGAATACAAGGAGACAATTGAAACCGGATGTCGCGCGGCAGCGGCAGGCGGATTTACCGGTATCGCCTGTATGCCCAATACAAAACCCGCAAACGATAACTCTTCCGTAACCGAGTTTATTATCAGCAAGGCCCGTAAGAAAGGGATTATCAGAGTATATCCGATTGCTGCGATTACAATGGGGAGAAAGGGAAATAATATGACCGAGTTTGGGGAGTTAAAAAAAGCCGGAGCAGTCGGGATATCGGATGACGGCTCTCCTGTCAAAAACAGTGAAATTATGAGGCGAGCCCTTGAATATGCCAACTATCATAATCTAACTGTAATTTCTCATTGTGAGGACACTGATCTTTCCAACGGCGGTCATATGAATGAGGGAAATATTTCCGCCAGAATGGGCTTGAGGGGAATTCCTTCGGCAAGTGAAGAAATAATGATAAAAAGAGATATCTCTCTGGCCGGGTTTACAGGTTGCCCTGTTCATATTGCCCATGTAAGTACTGCAGGGAGTGTTGAAGCTGTAAGAAGAGCAAAGGAAAAGGGTATACCCGTCACAGCGGAGACAGCTCCTCACTATTTCACCCTTGATCATTCTGCTGTTGAAGGATATGACACAAATGCGAAAATGAATCCGCCTCTCAGGACAAGATTAGATGTAGAGGAGATAAAAAAAGGATTGGCAGAGGGTATTATCGATGTTATAGCGACAGATCATGCCCCGCATCATACTCTTGTAAAAGAAGTTGAATTTGATCAGGCGGCATTTGGAATTATCGGGCTGGAGACAGCACTACCTCTCACCCTGAACCTGGTGAGAGAAGGAGTCTTGAGCCTCCCGGATGCAATAAAAAAGCTTTCACAACAACCCGCAATGATTCTTGGAATAGAAGGAGGAATAATAAACGAAGGCGCCAGGGTAGATTTAGCGGTAATCGATACTGAAGAGGAATTCATATTCAGCAAAGAAGACATCCAGTCAAAAAGTAAAAACAGCCCTTTTATTGGAACAACATTAAAGGGAAGAAATATTTTCACGATGGTTGAGGGTAAAATTGTCTGGTCCAGAGACAGCAAATATTCTTGTAGTTGATGATGACAGGAGCATGAGGGAATTTCTTGAAATCCTCCTCACCGGAGAAGGGTATAATGTTTCGCTGGCTGACAGCGGTGAATCAGGCTGTGATGCTCTTAACAAGGAAAAATTTGACCTTGTTGTAACTGATATCCGTATGAAGGGCGTCAATGGCCTGGATGTGCTCAGGAAGGCAAAAGAGATAAATCCTGACATAATGGTGGTTATGATATCCGCTTTTGCAACAGCGGATACCGCGGTTGAGGCAATGAAGGAAGGAGCCTATGATTATATCCCGAAGCCATTTAAAGTAAGAGAATTTAAAAAGATTATAAAAGATACCCTCGGATCCAGAAAGATAAATACCTCCGCACAGATCGTTGAAAATATAAGCGGCGCTTATACTCATCATTTTGATTGTATTGTGGGTGAGAGCCACCAGATGAAAAAGGTATATGACCTTATTGAACGGGTGGCCGAAACAAAGAGCAATATTCTCATAACGGGTGAAAGCGGAACAGGAAAGGAACTTGCCGCAAGGGCAATACATTATCAAAGCCCCCGAAAAGACAGGCCCTTTGTTGTTATAAATTGTGCGGGTTTACCTGAAAATCTCATTGAAAGTGAGTTGTTCGGCTATAAAAAAGGCGCTTTTACAGGGGCAGTAGGTGATAAAGTAGGATTGTTTGAAGTGGCCCAGGGAGGGACCGTATTTCTTGATGAAGTAGGTGAGTTAACCCCGGCCATACAGGTGAAACTCCTGAGGGTAATACAGGAAAGGACATTCACCGCTGTCGGAGGTACTGAAGAAAAAAAAGTGGATGTCCGTTTTATATCCGCCACAAACAAAACCCTTGAAAAGGAAGTGGTTGAAAACCGGTTCAGGGAAGATCTGTTTTTCAGGCTTAACGTAATCCAGATAGTAATGCCCCCTCTAAGAAAAAGAGAGGGCGATCTCGAACTATTAAGCCGTTTTTTCCTGGATCAATATGCAAATGAACTGGGAAAGGATGTTAAAAAAATATCAGCATATGCAATGGATCTTCTAAGGAATTATTCTTTCCCGGGTAATGTTCGGGAACTTGAAAATATTATCGAAAGAAGTGTAGCCCTGGAGGCTTCCAATATAGTACTACCCGAAAGTCTGACACTTTCCTATTTCCATAGAGACTCAAACAATATTCCTCATCAAAGAAGGCAAACCGATTTAACATCAGAAGGTGTTGACCTCAATTCTGTTATGGCCGAGATTGAGAAGGATTTTCTTTTAAAGGCACTGGAATTATCAAAAGGTTCTAAACAAAAGGCTGCAGATCTTCTCGGTTTAACGCTGGATTCAATAAAGTACCGTCTTAAAAAACTGAAAATTTGACCCGGAAAATGATAATCTACGGGTGATTTTTACTTTTATTAGGGTGAAAATCACCCTAAATTATTTTTTTGAGCTTGTTTTTTGACACTGTGTATCCGATGATTTTTAAACTGATATGTAACCTATTGAAAATAAAGCTAATATCGGGTTGCAAGTTTTTATGCTCGTGTGGCATGATATTTGTATATTGTTCTGTATGAATTTAACAGGTAACAATAAAAATATTGGCTTGGAGAATTTTTGAAAGGAGGTGAGTCTCCAAAGGTTATAGGTTTTTATTGATCATGATCAAACTTTTTTAATTTTGGAGGAATATTATGTTTATGAGAAAAAATGACGAAAAGGGTTTTACACTTATCGAATTGATGATTGTTATCGCAATCATCGGTATCCTGGCAGCTATCGCCATACCTAACTTTAACGCTTACAGAGCAAGGTCATACAATGCAGCAGCTAATTCTGATATCAAAAATATGATTACAGCCCAGGAAGGTTATTATATTGACCACGACGTATATGCTACCGCTAGCGGTGATTTGCAAGAATATGGTTATACACGGTCGGATGGAGTAATAATTGGGGATGTGACTGCTACTAATAACACTGTTTCCTATCAAATTACTGGTGTTTATAATGAAAAAGCAGCTGACCGAGCTACTAACTATAGCGTAACAGGTCCTGGAGGTACTATTCAAAAGTATTAATAGTTTATAAATGATAATCTTAAAAAAGATGATAGGATTTATTCTATCATCTTTTTTTATTCCTGTATAATAAAATCTAATATCCTGTTATATAAAAAATTGAAGTGAATATTTTTTAAGTTGAGATCCCG
>JASFHE010000062.1:0-16238 GCA_050123415.1 Desulfobacteraceae bacterium
CTATGCAGTGAAATAAGCTGTCCAGCTAATGGAAGTAATCTATACACAAAAGGGGACAGGCAAATAGTTTTTTATCAAAGACATTATTGCTGACATAAGTAGTGCTATTCCAATAAAAAGATTTGTCTTCATATTGTAACAGGATCTGGTGGTTAGGATGCATAAACCTCACATAATCTTTGACCTCGGCATACTCATCCGTAAACGATTTCCCGACTGTTGTGATGTATGTATAAATTTATCAATTTTACCGTTTGTATCCAGCTCTGTTACTAATCAGTAGATCTGTTTATGCTTTTTATTGTGTTGACCATATGTAAGTTCATTACGTAACCAGAGCCCATGAATAAGGCAGCATGCAACGTCAATGGTTAACCCTGTTGTATTAATCACCTCATACATTTTTTCCCGGTATATGTGACGAATTGTCGTTTTTAAAAATGAACCGGACATATAACTTCTCCTTTATTAATGAATGGCGGGAGATGCTCTCATAATAAATATGAATTTTATTTTTTTACCGGCAATAGATAATTTTTTATATCTTAGATTAAATGCATTAATAGGTAAATGATAGGTTAGGAATGAAAAGAACGACAATTGTTTGTTCGCAGGTGTAACGAATGGTAAATCTGCAAGTAGTTGAAATTAATGTAAAATAAATTGGCTCCCCGGGACGGACTCGAACCGCCGACAGGGTGGTTAACAGCCACCTGCTCTACCAACTGAGCTACCGGGGAATATTTTCTTCACTAAATTTTGAAAAGCAATTTCTAGCAAAATCGTTAATTCAGGTCAAGAAAAAATATTTAATTTTACTCCTTTCTACCAGGTAGTGAAGCTATACCTTATCCAGAAATTCTCTCTGAAAATCATTCCATATTTCGGAAGGCATGGATGTGAGTGTGTGATCAATTAGTTCGCCATTATCAAGGCAGGCAGCCTCGCCTGTTTCAGGTATGTATTTATCAATTGAATACGAAATGAAGTCCTTGAGCCTGATCAGTTCGGTCTCCATCCAGTTTGTGGCATCTTCGGCAAAATAACATGAAGCTATTTCATTTTTCCAGTTTTCAGGCTTTATTTTATATATCCATCCTGTGCCATAGGGGTCTGAGTTAATAATCCGGGGATTTTTTTGGAGTTCAGGATTGATACCAACTATTGTTCCGGAAATTGGCGAAGCCAGAGTAAGTATTATTTCATTATGCCTGATTTCAAACAAAGTTTGGCCTTTCTCAATCCTGGAATTCAGGTCTATGAATTTACTGATCTGAATTTCTCCTATAACGTGCTGGAAAAAGTCGTCAATACCAACTTTTGCATGACCGGATTTTTCCAGATGTGACCATAAATGATTTGGACAATAAAACAATCCCTGTGGAATTCTCAGTATGTCTGCTGTTATGGTTCCAATTGCTGTTTGAGCCTGTTCTTTGGGAGTACTATTTCTGCTTAGTGCTAACCAGAAAGGAACAAGCAGTGCGAAGAATATAATTGTTATTATATATTCTATACCTTTTGTCTCGAATAAGTTGTGATATACAAATTGTTCCATTTTTTTATTATTTTCTAATGTTTTTCCCTTTTATTTTCAATGACTGACTTAATACGGGCATTCGCAACACAATCCATCTGAACACCCATATTTCAACAAAAATAATTGTCAGAGTCACTATAATCTCCTGCCAGGAGGGGAAATAGCGGGTAGTTTCGTACCATTTATATCCTATTAAAGAGACATTCATTCTATTCAATAATATCCCCAGTAAAGTAATTATTGAAGCGTTTTTTATTAAAGGGATATTCTTCTTTTTATAACTTATTGTAAACAGGACTAATGGCAGGAAGACAAATCCTGTTATTTCCAGCAAATACCACATTCCCATTTTGCTATTTAGATACTGCCAGTTTTTCTGATGAACAAATATTATGATCATCATAAACAGATAAACAAATAATGAGCCTGCGCATACTTTGCTTAATCCATGCATTATATCATGATGTGAGTGCAGAGCTTTATTGTCCAGAAAATCAGAAAAAATCCTGTGGCTTATTGAGCCTTCGAAAATAATCAATGAAATGCCGGCAAAAATACTTGATACTACAAACATCAATGGGAGGTAGGGATTATACCATAATGGATGTATTTTACCTTTAGCCATTAAAAACAGAGCTCCCAGACCTGATTGATGCAGAACGGAAAGAGTGATTCCAAAAATGACTGCTCCCAGTGTCAGGCTCGACAAGATTTTCCTTGCCTTTTTTGCACCAAGCCATTCTGCGATAGCAGGTGAAAATTCTATTAACAGGGCCAGCTTGTATAAAACAAAATGCCATCCGACAAGGAACAGAACAGAGCTTACGCCATAATCGTTTCCTATTATTACATTAATAATTTTAAAAGGTCGGCCCAGATCCAGGAAAAGGGCGGCGGAATAGAAAAGGTAGGCCAGAAAACCGTTTAATACAGTTACCCTTGCGATGGATTTATATTTCACAAGATTCAGGATGTATACTATGAACACCAGAACATAAGCTCCACCGGCAAAGGCAACACCGGTGACAACATCAAAACTTATCCATAAGCCCCAGGGGTAGTCCTGGGATAAATTTGTGACTGACCCGATTCCATTTGCAAATCGATATGCAATGATTACAAGTCCTAAAATAATAATTGGAAAACTGATAATATTAAACAGGGTAAAAAAACCTTTTGGCTTTAGTTCATTTAATATAAATTTCCATTTATTTGCTGTATGTATGTTTTGATCCAGAGTGTTGCTCATATCTTTCACAGGCTATCCTTTTTACTTATTTCTTTGATTTTGTCGCTTCATAGATACCCAGTAGTAAAGCAGGCAGAAGTATATCAACCGGAGCAATCGAGGAAATGAATCCTTTGGTCAGCGCAGGATATGATGATTTTTGTATGTTTGTATTAAAACCTATTTCTTCAAAGGGCACGGGAGACAAATAAAGCCATCCTGTGCCACCGGCTTCATGCTCGCCATAGATATGGTCAATATATAAATCCGGATCTTCAAGGATTCTTCTTCTTGCCTCTTTAATCAGTTCTCTTCTGGTTCCGAAAACTATAGCCTCTTGCGGACAACTTTCAACACACGCCGGCACTTCACCTTCTTTAATCAAATCAAAACACATTGTGCATTTAATAATTCTAGGGTTTGTACTTTGATATTCAAATTTGGGGCTGTCGAATGGACATGAAACCATGCAGAATCTGCATCCCATGCATTTGTCTTCCCGCCAGATAACCGGAGCTTCATGCGTTTTATACATTGCCTTTGTAAGACAGGCCGATGCGCAGGCCGGGTCGTTACAGTGCATACATTGCCTTTTTACCGGCACTTCACCCTTTGATGTATTGAAAAGATTAACTACTGTAGCCCGGTTTTCATTTGTTTTTCGGAGGACTCCGGCTTCTACGGATTCATCCGGTTCAGGGAGATTGTTTTTTTCTGCACATGCATATTCACAGCTTTGACATGCAACACAACGCGTGGAATCATATAGTATTCCGTGAAATTCTACATCGCTTTTATTTTCCTGAGACGCATCTGAGCGACCGCTGGCTGCAAGAGAGATACAGGTACCGCCAAGTACCTTTAAAAAATCACGTCTGTTTACTCCCATTTTCCTGATTCTTGAAAATTCATATTTGCCTTTCAGGTATACTGGGTGCGGGTTGTTACACTTCCAATATCACGAGAGGCTAATTTCCAACTACTCCATTTTATTTAGTTTATATCGATGCTGTTAATTATTTATTTGCTCATCGGTATATGACACTCATAGTGTCAATAATATCAATCAAGTATGATATTTATGCAACAGGTTTTTGTCAAGTTTTCATCATGAAACTAAATCTGGTAGAAATGAATTCTTTAGGGGCAAAAATGACCTTTCCCTGTGTTCTTATTAAATGATAGGTCGGCAATTTTTTGAGTTCCCTTAAAAGGAAAAAGGGTTTAAGATAACTATTAATCGTTGATTTGGCAGGTCTTATGGTTATTTTTCCTGTTCGAAGGTTGTACTTCCGGGGTTAAAAAGTTTAATCAAGGTTGTAATCACTGATTTTCCACCGTTCAGGTTTTTCAAAACCGTCCCTGATGGCTTCTAAAAGCATATCAACATTGGCTGGTTTGGTAAAAAAATAATCAAAGCCGGACTCACGACATTTTATGAGATAAGAAAGACCTGTTTGTCCTGTAAGGGTATATTTAATTCCTATATTGAATAAAAATTAGCAATAATAATAAATTTTTAAGAAATTAAATTTAAAATTAAGTATAAAAAATAATAACTTGACTTATAAAAAATAAAAAAATAAAGTCAATTATATCATTGTAATAAAAAAATAATAATGTATTTTATATGGATTTAAAAATAAATTAAGAATATTAAATTAAATATCCTTATTCTTGGGCAGTTTGCCAAGTTATAAGAGCTGGAACTAAAAAGATAATATTAAAGTGCGGCCTGACCCATGCCAGCCAATTTTTATCTGTAACATATTCTAATAAAATGGCTTCCATTTCTCTCGGATGAACTTCACATTATCTTAAATACCGCATTATTTACAGTGAAGAATTTTTTAAGGTAGTTTTCCGTAGTTACTTTTTTATTTAACAACAAACAGGTATCAGGAGGGTAAGTAAATGAATATTTATGTGGGTAATTTGTCTTATGAAGTTACAGAAGAAGATTTGAACAAAGCCTTTGCAGAGTTTGGAGAAGTTGTGTCGGTAAAGGTAATAAAAGACGGATACAGCGGTAAATCAAAGGGTTTCGGCTTTGTTGAAATGTCAAATAACACAGAGGCAGAGGCAGCTATTAACGGACTTAATGGTTCGGAGATAAAGGGTCGTGCGGTAAAGGTTAACCAGGCCAATCCAAGACGCGAGGGGAGAAGCGGTGGCGGCGGCAGGGGCAGGCAGGGGAATTTTAACAGAAGACGCTATTAAAATTGTAATTACCTTAGAGACTTAACCGAACGAAACCGGAGATGAAATCTATAAACGTGTTTAAAGGCAGGAAAAAAGATTTTACTCACAATGGAGTAAAGGTACTTCGATCCAACCATAAGACAATACGCAGACTAAAACACACTTACAAACCTTCCCGGCATGGTTACAGGGTCTGGCCGTCGAGCTGGCTTTTAATGGACTATTTTAAGAGAAGCGGATTTAACAATAAAACGCATATTCTTGATATCGGGTGCGGATGGGGTATAGCCGGTATATACTGCGTAAAAAATTTTGACTCCATTGTGACATGCATGGACAGTGATTCAGCTGTTTTTCCATATGTACATCTGCATGCTGATATCAATAATGTTACTGTCAAAACTGTTGAAGCCGATTTTGATGATTTGTCTAATAATAATTTTAAGGACATAGATGTCATGATCGGGGCAGATATCTGTTTCTGGGACAATATGGTTGAGACCTTGAAAAGAATGATTCTAAGGGCATTGGAATATGGTGTCAGGAATATAATACTTGCTGATCCCGGCAGGCCCACATTTGAAAAGCTGGGACAGTATTTTGAGAGTAAAGGAATAGGGAAAATAATTAACTGGGATATCATACGTCCATACTCCATTCAGGGACGTATTCTCAGGGTAGGTATATAATTTCTCTTTTTGTTTTCTTTTTTATTAACAGTTATTGTGACATACCTGACATCAAGTTCGAGGAGAGATGGTATGTAATCTTTGATATTCATACTATTGTGCCGGGAAATACGTCAAATTGGAATATGTGATGGGAAGTAAGATTGTATTCGGAAATGCCGATTATGTAAGGCTCGATATATTAGGCGTCGTTAAAATATCATTTTCAGATATTGTGAAAAAATTAAATATATCGAAAAGGAAATTATTTTTTTATTTTCCTTGGATAAAAATGGATGTACTATTATCAAAAAAACCTTTTTGTGCAGGTGAACTATTATGGAACCTAAAAAATGCAGAAATTCTTTTGTAACCAAAACATCACTGATTCTACCTCCCGATACCAATAACCATGGAACTATCTTTGGCGGCAGAACAATGTCGCACATTGATGAAGTCGCAGGATTGTCAGCAGTGAGACACGCACGAATGACTGTAGTGACAGCTTCAACCGACTCTGTGGATTTTCTTAATCCAATTAAAAGCGGACAGGCGATATGTGTCGAGGCATTTGTGACATGGACACATAACACATCCATGGAGGTTTTTGTAAAGGTCCTCGGTGAGAATCTCTATACGGGTGAACAGACTACATGTACTACTGCATTTTTAACTTTTGTTGCCCTCGGAAGTGACGGAAAACCACATCATGTACCTCCTGTTGTTCCTGAAAGCGACATTGAAAAGAGTCTTCATGAAACAGCGCCTGAAAGAGCAAAACTTAGAAGAGAACGAAGAGAACGTGCGAAAAAATTTGCAGAAGAGTTTGATTTTAACACATTAAAGTCAAAATGATATTACCCTGCTGTCTAAGTAGAGGATTATAAAAATTTCCTAACACAATCTTAAAAAAAAACTAACATTTTCGACCTAACCTGATTCAAGGAAAGGAAGTTAATGTTGACCAGTGTAGAGCCAGAAGCTGCCAAGTGCCCCAGTTGTATGTCAGAAGCCCTGTACAGTTATGGAAAAACCCATAATGGAAAAAAGAGATACATATGCCAGGTTTGTGACCGACAATTTACACTCGACACCCGTAAACTTGAGATCAAAAAACGACCGGTCTGTCATGTTTGTGGCTCAACGATGCATGTCTACATGAGAAACAACAATATAGTCAGGTTCAGGTGTTCGAGGTATCCTTTTTGCAGAACCTATCATATAGACCAAAAAGAGAATTTAAATACTAACCTGTCTCCAGAAGACCCTTTCAAATCAGGTTAAAATAAAATCTTCACTTATTTTAATAAACAGTAACCAACCGCCATGTTAACCGGCCTTTAATATCCTTATGTTCATGTAATAGGGAAATAATTATAGCAGTTGTAAAGTCCCGGGCAGCCTGATCCGAAAGCCATATCAAGAGTATTTTTCATACTATACGCAAGAAATTGAATCAGGACTTCGGAGTAAATTCATGGATAGCGGCTATCTCAACAGGGTAAAACCGGATGGAAACCATTTGGCATCGGTTGGTGCACTTGTTAGTGAGGTTGAAGTGACCGGTCCCAAAAGATCAGTGAAAGAAATTAAAAAATATTTTGACGGGGATGAGCCGATTAAGGCTGTGGTAATCATCGAAGATGAAAAGCCTGTAGGGCTTGTTATGAATATCCATCTTGACAGGATATTGAGCCAGAGATTCGGTGTTGCTCTTTATTATGATAAACCGATTAAAAAAATAATGGATGAGACGTTACTTATTGTTGATTGTGATACATCAATAGAAAAGGCTGCTGACCTGGCAATGAGGAGAGAAAAATCAAAATTGTTTGATCATATAATCGTAACCCGAAAAGGTAAATTGTCAGGGATAGTGGCCGTAAGGGATATATTGAACGCAATGATCGAAAAACAAAAAGAAAATGCAGATGAGATGAGCCAGATCAATAAGCAGCTTCATCAGGAAATAGAAGATCGTTTGAAAATTGAAAATGATCTTATCAAGTTTAACAGGGAGCTTGAAGACCGGGTTGCCATAAGAACTGCTGAAATAAGACAATCAAATGAAAAGCTTAAGAAGGCTGCAGAAGCAGCAGATGCCGCAAACCAGGCAAAAAGTGATTTCCTCGCCAATATGAGCCATGAATTGAGAACACCTCTTAACCATATAATCGGCTTTACTGAGATAGTTCTGGAACAGCATTTTGGGGTAATAAATGAAAAACAGGCGGAATATCTTTCCGATGTATTGAGCAGCAGTAATCACCTGCTTTCACTTATTAATGATATACTTGATCTTTCAAAGGTGGAAGCAGGCAAGCTCGAACTGAATAAATCTGAAATTGACCTGCAGAATCTCCTTGAGAACAGTCTGACCATGATCAAGGAAAAGGCACAGAAGCATAATATCCGGCTATCTACCAGGTTTGATAAAATACCCATGACCATTGAGGGCGATGCAAGAAAATTAAAGCAGATACTTTATAACCTGCTTTCCAATTCTGTAAAATTTACTCCTGACGGCGGTAATATATGCCTCAGTGCGAGAGGTTGTATTGATAATATATCTTCAGAATTAGAAAATTCCGATACCCTGCCACAAAACTTTTCAGATAATCTTCTTGAAATCTCCGTTAAGGATTCAGGGATCGGCCTTAAAGAGGAGGACAGGGAAAGGATTTTTCAGCCTTTTGAACAGGCAGACAAAGCAAGAAACAGAAAATTCCAGGGGACAGGGCTCGGTTTGTCTCTTACCAAAAAACTGGTTGAGCTTCACAGAGGGCATATATGGGTTGAAAGCAATGGTGAGGGAGCCGGTTCTGATTTTAAATTTATCATACCGGACAGACAATAATAATACTTTAAAAGAAACTACATGTCGATCGTAATATATTTTTGTTAACTGATACCAGAAAAATGAAAGGCATTTTTAATAATGGATGAAAAGACTGTACTTATTGTTGAAGACAATAATCTGAATATGAAACTGGTAAAGGATTTACTGGAAATTGACAACATCAAAAGTCTGGATGCAGACAGGGCAGAAGCAGGCCTCGAACTCGCAAGGTTGCATGCGCCGGATCTGATACTCATGGATATTGAGTTGCCAGGTATGGACGGATTCACTGCCATGCGTAAAATAAAAGCCGATCCTCATCTCAGAGACATTCCTGTTCTTGCATTAACTGCATACGCCATGGATGATGATAAAGCCCTTGCCAGGGAAGCAGGGTGTGACGGATATATAACAAAACCAATTAAGGTAAATCTCTTTCGTGAAACAGTTAAGCGCTATCTGGGAAAAACAGATAACTTCCCTCGCAATACCGAAAAAGAGATCTCCACTCATTTTCCAGGCAAATGTACATGTGACAAAAAAATACTTGTGGTAGATGATGATGAACTGAATGTTAAACTTCTTTCTGCTTTGCTTTTACCAAAAGGGTATGAAGTTATTTCAGCGTTTAATGGAAAAGAAGCAATTGAGAAAGTTCAGGAAAGACATCCCGACTTAATTCTACTGGATATCATGATGCCCGGGATAGATGGCTATGAAGTTACTTCAAGACTGAAGGCCGATCCATCAACAGAGGATATCCCTGTAATACTTGTAACTGCCCTTACCGGTGAAGGTGATAAAAAGAAAGGGCTTGCAGCAGGCGCTGATGAGTTTATTAATAAACCTATAGATGCCCCTGAACTCGATGCAAGGATAGTTTCACTTTTACGCCTTAAAGAATACAGGGAACAGCTTGGATCACGAAAAAAATCCGAAGAGCTTGTTATTAAACAAAATTCCTGCCAATACGTGAATGTGGGTACACAGACTGCCCTTCCCACTGTTCTCGTAGTTGATGATGATCCCCTGACTGTTAAACTGATGATGAATTACCTTTCGGATATCCAATGCAATATAGAGACAGCATGTAGCGGTGAGGAGGCAATCGATGCAGTCGGAAAAAAGAAGATTGATGTAATTCTTCTTGATTTAATACTCCCCCATATGGATGGACATGAGGTGTGCAGAATAATTAAGGGGCACGAAAAGACATACCCTATCCAGGTTGTTATGATTACAGGCCTGACAGATACAGCCAGCAAATTAAGGGGTATTGAAGCCGGAACGGATGATTTTTTGCTTAAACCTGTGGACAGAGATGAACTGAAAGCCAGGCTTTTGTCGCTTTTTAAAAAGAAGGCATATCTTGATCAATTGCTTGCCCGGGTTGATAATGCTCTTTATGCAGCAATAACAGACAAACTGACAGATGTATATAATCATGGATATTTTAAACATTTTTTAACCATGGAGTTCAACCGTGCAAAAAGACATGGTCATAAGCTGGCTCTCCTTATGATTGATATTGATGATTTTAAAAAATTCAACGATATTTACGGGCATCCCTGCGGTGACCAGGCTTTAAAGATTATCGCTACAATATTGAAGGAAAATATTCGTGATGTGGATTTTCTGGCTCGCTATGGCGGTGAAGAATTTGCTGTAATGATGCCTTATGTCGGATGGGATGCAGCGGAACAAATAGCCGAAAGACTGCTTGAAAAAGTAAATAACCATTGCGGGATCCCTTTTGCCCCGGGTGTAAGGTTGTCTGTAAGTATAGGCCTTTCAGTGTTTCCTGACCGGGTGCATAGCCATGATGAACTGCTTGAAACCGCGGATGCTGCACTTTATATGGCAAAGAAAAAGGGTAAAAACTGCATAGCGCTCTATTCTGAGTTTACTGGGACCCGGTATACCGAGAAGTCCATAGAGGTAAATTGGATATGATAGATCAAATCAGGACAATATATAATAAAGAAATTAATACATCCTTCAAAGACAGTTTAACAGGATTGTTCAATCATGGTTTTTTTCTGGTTTACCTTGAGCAGGAGCTGCTCAGGATTAATCGTAGCGGAAGTTCATTTTCCCTTGCCATGGTGGATATTGATGAACTTGGGCTTCATAATCAAAAACAGGGGCCTATAGAGGGAGATCAGATAATCCGCAGTGTTTCGGTAATTATAGAGAAAAATATCAGAGGAGTTGATATTGCGGCAAGGTACGAGAGTGGCAGGCTGGCGATAATATTTGTAGGCGCGGGAATTGAGGAAGCTCTTAATGCCTCAGAAAGGATCAGAGCTTCGGTAGAAGATGAGATCGGTAAACAGATAACCGTAAGTATCGGGATTTCTTCGGCTCAACCAGGAATTAATAATATAGACTCTATTATAGATGAAGCCCGGTCGGCTCTCATACAGGCGAAAATAAGGGGCAAGAATATGGTCTACTGTTACAGGCCTGCTGAAAAAAAGCATGATGAAAGCAGATCTGAGATTCTTCTTGTTGATGATGAGCCACTCAACCTGAAATACCTTGAGGGAGTACTTCAGACAGTCGGGTATTCTACGCACAGAGCGGGTAATGGAACCGATGCCCTTTATATAATAAATAACACAGATATAGACCTGGTTCTTCTTGATATTATGATGCCTGATATGGATGGGTTTGAGGTCTGCAATATAATAAAAACAAATGATGAGACGCGAATGATTCCGGTAGTTCTTATTACTGCCCTTGATGATACGGAGACTAAGATCAGGGGAATTGAAGCCGGGGCAGATGATTTTATTACTAAACCTCCGAACAAACCCGAATTACTCGCACGTGTCAAATCTCTTCTTCGGTTGAGAATGCTGAATCATAATCTCACGAGTATTGAGAATGTCCTGTTTTCCATGGCAAAGGCAGTTGAAAGCAAGGACAGCTATACACAGGGACATGTTGACAGGGTTTCACACCTGGCTCTTTCAATTGGTTATAATATGGGGATTTCAGAGGACGAACTGGAAGCCCTCAGATTTGGTGGCGCCCTTCATGATATTGGTAAGATGGGTATTCCGGGCAGCATATTAAATAAGCCCGGGCCGCTGGATGATGATGAATGGGAGGTAATGAAAGGGCATCCTGAAATAGGCTACAAAATATGTCTTCCCCTGAAAAAGAATCTTGGCAGGGCTCTGGATGTTGTGCGGCATCACCATGAAAAACTGGATGGGACAGGTTATCCTGACGGCCTGAAAAATAATGAAATTTCGATGGTAGCCAGGATCATGGCTGTAGCAGATATATATGATGCACTTGTAACAGACCGGCCATACAGAAAAGCTATGTCAAGGGAAAAGGCTTTGGACATTCTTTTTAAAGAAGCGGATGCCGGAAAACTGGATATGAATGTAGTTAAATCGATTTATAATCTGATATCTGATAAAAAAATGGAATCTGACATTCTGAAGTTGAATGCTGTGGCATGATATGTTGCGACGGTCTTTAAATTTTACATGAATAGAATCTCTCCAATATCTATTTCATAAAAAAACTCTATTACTTATGGTGTAATTAGATTGATATATTCAGCCATTTAGAGTAAAAAATCCGAAGAAAAAAAGAGCAAACCCGGAATACTAACCGGATTTGCCCTTTCCATGTTTGTGGCTTATTTTGCTAAAACTTCGGCAAAACTTGGTCGGGACGAGAGGATTTGAACCTCCGGCCCCCTGAACCCCATTCAGGTGCGCTTCCAGACTGCGCCACGTCCCGATTGAGTGAAACAATTAATACTAAAATTATATAACTGTCAACTATTATAATTTTGGTTTTTTAAAAAATGGCATTATTTGCACATTTTTATGTGCAGTAATGCAACGTAAAATGTGCATACCTGATTGACCTGATTTGAAAAAAGCTGTAATAACAATGTATTGGTTTATGGTATATTAGTTGCATTTAGATTTTGCACATTTTATCCAGGCAGGTGACCAACATGAGCAGAACAGACTGTATCAGCAACCGAAATATCAGTATTGTATCCACATATCTCCTGAAAAAAACAGGGAGTTATTCGGCCCTGTTTCATGATCTTCCATTCCCGTCCGACAGATATGAATCACCGGAGGCCTTTTTTTTAAATGAAGATGAGTGGACAACCTATGACAATTTCCAAAAAATACTGAGACGTGCAAAAGATCTCTCCGAAGAGCCATATTTTTATTTCAATTGCGGCTCTTCTTCTGCAATGCTTAGATCATGGGGCCGGTTCGGGTATCTTGTCAGGTTCTTTGCCGGCCCTGATGACGGATTTAAAAGACTCTCTTTTTTCAACAGCAATATCAACGATACTAAAGATATCGACGTGATCATACCTCCATCCTATGATAAAACCCTGAAAAGGGTAAGGGTAATCCTCAAGGTTTCATACCATGATGATATTGATGTGAATTATGATTATATCCAGGATGCATACAGGCGGGGGATTATATCCTCCATACCAACATTGTGGGGACTTTCTCCGGCAAAGATAAAGCAGCCGTTATATGCATATGATCCAGTAATTCTCCTTAACAACGAACCGGAGTTTGCAGAATTCGAACTGGATGCAAAGATGGAAGACGGGTATTTAACGATAACAGATCCCATTGAAAAAGAGAGAAAAAGAGTCGGGAAAAAAATCAGCCTTGTATCCGATCGTGTAAATGAAAAGGAAATTTTTTTAGGGAGATACTCTGAACAGGGGCTCAGCGGAGATAATGCAAAGAAGCCGGGCGCGATTCTAATTACCGAAACCGTCCGTGGTGATGACCGTATTCTTCTGAGAAAGGGCGAAATATATAATGCTCCCTATTTTATCCTTGATGTTACATATAACAGGTTTTCATGGCTTAAACGTTGTATAAAGGTGCTCAAGAAGAAGAGGAATAAATCGGATTCCGAGATGCAGCTTGTGGACACAATAAACAACCTGCGTATCAATATAAAGGAAAGAAACAGGGCCTATGACAGATTGAGGACTATAAATGAAGAACTTGAGGATGCAAAAGCCATATTGGAGAATTACAATGTCACCCTCGAACAGAAGGTTGATGAACGGACAATAGAACTGAAAAAAGCACGTGAGGAACTACTGATACTCAATGAGGGGCTTGAGGAAAAGGTAAACAGCCAGATAGAGGAACTGAACAAATACAATAACCTCAGACGTTACCTTTCTCCTACAGTGGCCGAAAAAATATTGTCAAACGAAAATACAATGTGGGCTGTGCCAAGGAGAAAAATGATGACAGTCATGTTTACTGACATCAGGAATTTTTCCACATTTACCGATAACCTTGAGCCGGAAGAATTGTTTAACCTGCTCCATAATTACATCTCTGAAATGACAAAAATCGTTTACAGGTACGATGGAACACTTAATAAGATAATCGGTGACGGTTTACTCATTTTCTTAGGCGATCCTGTACCAATGGATGATCACGCCCGGAGGGCAGTAATGATGGGCATTGATATGCAGAAAAAAACCGAGGAGTTAAAAAAGGACTGGAGATACTTCGGGTATGAGTTCGGTATGGGCATAGGCATAAATACCGGGTACATGACAGTCGGAAATATCGGTTCTGAAATGCAGCTTGACTACACGGTTATAGGAAACCAGGTAAATGTCGCTTCCCGTCTCGAATCAAATGCAAAGGCGGGACAAATTCTTATAAGCCAGAGGACATACAGCAGTGTATCTGATCTGGTTGAAGCTGACAAGATAGGAGAAATTACAGTTAAAGGAATACACAATCCTGTTTTAACATACAATGTCAGGTGTTTAAAGTCTGCCTGAAACTAAAGGAGCTATTATATACAGTGGGTCATGATATTATTTTTGATGTGGTTGGTAATACAAGCGCCTTCTCTATGATGGGTGAAAGCAGCGGGTACATGGTAACTGTAAACGGGCATGTTTACCTGCTTGAATGCGGATCTCCTGTTTTCCCCTATCTGGGCTATAAAGGCCTTGCCAATGTTAGAGGCATCTTCGGAACCCATTCTCATGAAGATCACAAGAGATGGTTCACCGATATTGTCCTCTTTACTTTCTATAACCCTCTGTCAAAAAATAAAATAAAATTAATATCCTCCGAACCTGTTCTTGAGGAATACTACAAGAATTCCAAGGGCGCCCTTGAAAGATCACTTTCCGTTGATTCAAAGAGAGTAGTCGATATTCCTTATGACCTGATGGTTGAGGAGTGTGTTATTGGGCCCAGGGCCAGGTATTGTATAAGGCTTAAGGATAATAAAGATGGGACCTTTCATTATCGTATTGAGGACAGGCAGGGGAACATTATTGGACCGGAACGGGCAAAGATTTTTATAAATGAAAGGGCCAACCGGCCGCGTCTCCTGCTTAAGGATGAGGAAACAGGTGAGTGGGTAGAGCCTGAGAGCTATTATCCATTCAGTGCGACATCATTTTATGAAGAATCAAGGAATGATTTTTATGATGACAAAGCAGGATTGACCGTTCGGGCTATCAAATCTTCGGTCTGGCATGGGCTTCCTTCGATTGCATTCAAATTTATAACGAAAGACAGCAGCCTGTTTTACAGCGCTGATACAGTGTGGAAGCCCTCACTCTGGAAAGAACTTTGTGAAGCCTATCGTCCTCAGTGTTTTGAGAATATCAGCCGGGACAAGTTTGAGGAGTCCTCCATTATTTACGGTGATATAAACGATTTTATAGAGCGTACATGGAGTAAAGAGCGTTATGAACGGGCAATGGAAGCATATAAAGCTACCGTAATAATCCATGATATTGCCACCAAAAAAAGCATTGTCCACACTGATTACTCTGATATTGCAGATGTTCCTTTTAACAATATGATTTACACACATAATCCCGATAACCTTACCTCCACAAGGCCTATGTTGAGCTCAGGTAAAAGACTTGTTATCAGGAAGAAAAAGGTGTTTGAATCTGTCAGAGGCAAACTGTTTCCCTTTGATGCGGATATCTATATACGCCACTGGTCAAAAAATCTCGTAGGATATAAATCGGAAAATGGTCCGTATAAGGTGATAGAAAAGAACGGGCTGCTGGGAATCACCGAAATCGACAGCGCTGAAAAAGGGATAATGAATGTTGAGCTTTTTGAAGAAATCAATGGTGAATATTTCCCCCTGCTGATTGAAGCAGGTGAATACTATACGCAGAGACCTGACGGGAAAATAGAAAAAATCATACTAAAAGAAGACGGGAGCTTTGGTGAGGTAGTCGAAAGTGTGAGGGGAAAAATCAGGTAGTGCCCATCCAGAAACAGCCCTTTTAAACAATCTCTGCGTCACACTCAGAATGTAATCCTCGAAATACCTCGATGTATTCCTGTGGTTACATTCTTCGCGTTCCTTAACCTTGTCTAAAAATCTCGTTTCTTGATAGGCACCAGGTAATTTTGTACAGTTCAGGCCTTCTATCCGTAAAACGGTCATTCAGGGATGTTATGGATTTATCCCTTGCCCTGTTGATATCTATATCAATCACTGCAATTCCTTCCTGATCACTGTCCAGTGACAGTATAACCTGCCCGGCTGGATCAACCATCTGGCTTTTACCTGTAAATCTTAACTCATCTTTGCCGCCCCTTGCCTCTGCACCAATCCTGTTTGCTGTAACAGAAAATACTGCATTTTCAAGAGACCGTGTCTGCATTGCCTTATGACAGCCTGTGAGTACAAGATTGGCAGGATGACATATAATATCAGCGCCCTGCA
>JASFHE010000063.1:0-16047 GCA_050123415.1 Desulfobacteraceae bacterium
AGAGGCATTAATTACAGGTGGACTTGTTTCCGTAGGCGCTTTTTTTATTGAATCATAAAACAGTAATAACAGATTTCCTTCAGGACTTTTGGATAATTTTTCACCTAACTTTTGACCCGCTGCCTTTTCGTTTTTATCAAGATCACCCGCAGCCCCTAAACTAATATGTAAATCCTCGGCTTCTATTATTGCAGCCCCGGCAGGCGAGCCGTCATATGACAGGTTTTTGTTAGTAATAACTCCGACCGCTGATCCCCCGACAATAGGGACATCGTCTCCTACTATTGTTTTAAGACCGGTGAAATATTCATAATGATCCATGTCGCCGCTGCAGAAGGCGATAACCAGACCGGGTTTTACTATTTTTCCATCTTTTATCGCATTTTCAGCAACTATTCTTCCCGATAACAGGCCATCAGTTTCATTAGCGCATCCAATTCCAACTTTCATTTTATCTCCCATATTACTATCTGATTCAGTGAACGAATATTCATCCAATAATCAGTTTTTAATTTATTCTTTTATCTCTACTATATCATAGGTTGTCAATTACCAGAATAATAGGCGTCATTCAATATTTTATGTTGATATAAAAAAATTTCCTATCAGCCTCAACCGATGTAAAAAACTGTCGTACGGCATAAGGATTAGACAATTTAATGGATTTAGTTCCAGAGACAGCAGCCTTTTGGCAATTATGTAGTTGATTTTGTATTCTTTGAAAAAACGCTGCAACGTTACATGTAACTAAAAGAAGTTTTAACAATAAAATTAAAAATAGACATAACATTCTAATTTTTATGATATATTTGCTTGTATTCGGAAAGTACTTTTATTAAAAAATTATTATCCAGCTCATCAAGAGCCTTTTTTGTTAAAAATAAACCAAAATCAATTATCTCTCCGTTTGTATAATTTTGATTTTTTGCCAGCACTTTTTTTAAAACTTCAATCATCTCCACGGATTCTCTGCTGACAATTACCTGTAATACCTTGTTGCCTTTTTCTTTCTGTTTTTCTCTATATTTTTTAATTCTGTCTTTTCCTGATATTCCCATAAGTTATCCATTCTATTTATAAATTAAATATTACATGTAACGACAAGGTAAGGGTTTTTATATTGTGTTACATGTAACACAGGTTGCCTTTACGGTCAATCGAAATTTATTCATATTAAAAAGATAATAATTAAGAAAAGAGTAAAGAGAATATAGAAATTAGGAAAACATAAAATATGAAGATCGCAGACTAGAAGTTGTTACAAGTAGACCAGTTTCGTGTCATGCATCCACTGTCATCTTTGCTGAAAGGGAGATATTGCTTTAAAGACTTTTTAAGGTTTCTCCTGAAATTTATCTGCGATATTGTTGCTCAGATTTGGTTTCCTTTGAAATACTCCGTTTTCAATGAAGTATATTACCTGATTCATAATATCTTCGTCTTTTATGATAAAAGGATGGGATTTATGCACAACCAGAAAATCCTTCATCCCTGCAAGTTTTGCTTTTTCTACAGACACCTTTCCATCGTCTTTACCTGGAATAATCATGGACAGGATCGGGTTTGTGGTTCTATCACCGGTAATTATCCCTACTTCGTAATCTGGCGGGCCTAATTTATTTGGTAAACTATCTTTATCTGTTCCTAATTGACTGCCGGCCGGACCGTTGAGCCACTTGAACAGGGACAATTCTTTGAATTTATCCACTGCCTCACTCCCCTGATTCGGCGGACTCAGCATCACAATCCGGCCGAGGTTGTTAATTTTGTTTGTCTCAAGATAATACCTGACAAGTATCCCTCCCATGGAGTGAGTAACAAAATGAATTTTTATGGGATTAACCTTTTCGCATTCCTTAATTGCTTTGTTTATGGTTTCTACGGATAGCGTTTGAATATCTTTTTCACGCGATGGATATCCGATATTTATAACATGAAAACCATGATTTTTTAAATAACGTTCCAGTTTCAGCATGGAACGCTCTGTCCGAACAAGGCCATGGAGCAATATTATGCATTCGGTCTCTTCATCTGCTATCCCGTTATGGGTACAGGCCAACAGGAGAAATAAAGTAAAGCTCAATGTTTTATAGATTAATTTTTTCATGTTTTTAAAGCCAAAGGAAGGCAAAGTATATACCAAAAGATTAAAAAAGTATAACTATACAAATATTAAAGGTTTTTACAATATGAACTTCATCCTCAAACATTTACATAGCCTCATCAAACGACATGAATTGTAAAATGTCTGTACAAATGATGTATATAGAGTATGGGGCTCTGTTAACCAATGCGACTGATCAGGCAGGAGAAATGAAAAATCCCTGTCACTCAGGTGGAAAGTTCCTTTATTAGGCAGGAAATCATTTGTGTTCCTCTTTATTGTTTTCCTGTCTTTGAATTTGATAACAATCTGATTAATGCTATTTGTTTGATTACTTACTATCCATAAATATACAGCTTATTGAATACTTAATACCCAGCAATATTATATTAACTTAGTTATATTTCTATAAATATTACTTATGTAGTCTAAAATCATGTGGCAAATCCATTGCAAATATTATCTTTGTAATACCCAAATGTATCCAGTTTACAGAGAAGCTTTATAAAGCAACCTTGAGGGAGGGAAACCATGAAAAAAGCAAGAGAAAACGCCGCTAATATTCAAACCGGACAGAACCAGATAGCTCAGATTCTTAGGGAATTCGAAATGGGCTGTGATGAAGCAATTATCAGAAGAGAAGGCAAGCGTCTGATTCTTGAACCGAAAAAGAGGCTGTCATCGTTTTCAAAAAAGCTGGATACTCTGGAAGTTTGTTCACCTGGCGTAGATATAGCACTTTTGGGGACTTGGTAATATCAGGTTAATGGTTACAGCCTTAAAAATCTCTTTTATACAAATATGTTATGTGAAAAAACCGAAACGTTCAAAGTGACGGCTCATGTTTAATATCCGGCTGGATACTTCTTATTCACATAGCAATTGATCCCTCCCCGGATTAAACCCGGATAACTGTACTACCCGCTGTTAACCCGGGTTTAATTCGATTTTTTTATTCGACATCAATGAGGGCTCCATCAAAACCTACCCTCTGATCTTTTCTGATTTTCCCAACGAAGGAATTTAATGACCTCAATATCCGGCGGGGGAAAGGTGTAGTCTGACATATCGCGGGGCCTGACCCATTTCATATCCTGCCCTTCCATGGAAACAGGCGTACCATTAACAAGAGCACATTCAAAAATATGAAGATCAACGATTTTTGTTTCATATTCATGTTTGACTGTAAGGAGAAGCTTTCGTGGCCTTACCTGTACGCCAAGCTCCTCTTTTATCTCCCTTGCGATGCACTCTTCAAGGGTTTCAGCCTTCTCCTTTTTTCCTCCGGGAAACTCCCACAGGCCTTCAAGGTGGGTCCCCTCCGGTCTTTTGGTAATTAATACTTTTCCATTCTGCCATATTATTGCGGCAGTAACCGTGATCTGTTTTTTGGATGGCATGGTCCGGTAAGGGTCCTCATTCCTCATTATTATTCGAGTGTTTCCAGTCTTAACCTGAGATAGGATTCCTGGGCCTTTTCATTGTCAGGAGCCAGTTCATAAACCTTTTCATAAATTCCGAGTGCTTCTTTACTGCGACCAATTTTTTCATAGAGACTGGCAACCTGCATAAGCGTGGGGACATCATCAGGTCTGGTTTTCAGATACCCCTCGATTAAAGATATGGCTTCCTTTTCTTCTCCTGTGTTCAGGCTGGCAATTATGAGGTATCTGGTTATCTCGCTGTCACCGGGGTTCTTTTTTAGTCCGGTTTTCATTATCTTTGATATTGTTTTAAAATCCTCCTTTTTGCTCAGGTAATCAAAGATAAATCCGTAATACTGCTTCTTTTCAGGGTTTTTATTTATTATCTTAGTTGCCTGCTCATAGGCGGATTTATCATCCTTCTCTTTTCTGTGGATTTCAAAAAGGAATTCCCTTGCGTCAATATCATTGGGAGAATTCTTAAGATACTTAATGAAGTAACTTTTCGCATTTTTAGGATTGCCTGTCTCATACTCAAGCACTCCTAAGTTGAAAATTACTGTTTTATTTCCAGGAACTATGGACAGTATCTTTTTATAATATTCCTTGAGTTTCTTTTTATTTCCCCTTTTTTCTTCAATAGTGGCACGTAAAAGCCATGCATCTGTAGAGTCCGGTTTTATCTTCAGGACCTCTTTAAGTTGTGTTTCAGCATTTTTATATTGTTTCTTTTTAATAAGGCCTTCGGCCATTTTCAGGCGGCTCTCAATATCATCCGGTTTTCTGGCGATTGCCATTCCCAGATATCTATCTGCTTCACCCTTATTGCCGGTACGCCCATACAGCTCTGCCAGATTGTAATAGAGGTTGATATCTTCCTTGTCCAGTTCAAGGGCCTTCAGATAGTTCTTAATGGCATTTTTCGGCCAGTCCTTTTTCGTGTAGAGGTATCCAAGTGTCTTGTAGATCCAGGGAAGTTCATCCTTTGGGGCCAGCTCCAGCAGATTATTGTATTCATCTACTGCTTCATTTATTTTTCCTGAATTTTCATATGCCTCAGCCAGTTTATACTTAAAGGAGATGTCATCGGGACGAATCTTGATAAGCCGGTCTAATGTTACAATAACCTGTTTATTGTTTTTTACCAGTTCATATATATTTAAAAGCTTCAGCAGGCTTTCTTCCCCGGCCGGGCTTTCCGAATTTTTTTCCAGCAGCGCGGCTGCCTTATTCCATTCCGAAGCCGCAATGTATTCATCAGCCAGCATACCTATTATCTGTGGATCATTAAAACCTTCATTTAGCGCCTTTTCAAGCACCTTTATTTTTCTCTCGCTACCAATACTCCTTTTTGCCTTATCGACCCAGTCATCTGTTCTGGGTTCAATAATCAGTTCAACATTCCCCAGCACCTCTGCCTGGCGCTTCACCTCAACTGATATCTGATGACGACTGAGGGAGTCATTGTCCGGCAGCATCTTTTGCAGGGCGATTTCTTCATATAAAAGGCCGTTGATATCCATACCGGTTGATACAAGCCTGATATCATAATTGAAGTATATATTTGTCGAGATTTCCCGGATTTTACACAGGTCTGAAGGATGGAGTTTCACGGTTTCCCCCTGAAAGATCTTCAGGGGTTCGCCGTTTTTAGTGATAAGTATATAATTAAACCGGACAGTCTCCGGGAAAAGGCCGTTATAAATATAGTAGCCCCCGACCACGACTGCCAGAATAACCAGTATTCCTGCAAGAAAAAGAGTCCTTCCGGAACCGGAACCAGGCTTTTTTCTTTTTTTCCTTGCCAAAACTTTCCTTTTAAAATTACTTTGCCTTGTTGTTCTTACTAAACTTGCCTTCCCATGCAAGAATTATCGGGCTCGCGACAAATATTGAGGAATATGTCCCCACTAAAACACCGATCAGCATTGCAAAGGCAAAGTCATGAATAACTCCGCCACCAAGCACAAACAGGGAAACAACAACGACCAGGGTTGTTATCGATGTAAGTATTGTCCTGCTCAGGGTTTCATTGATGCTGGAGTTTATTACATCTTTTACATCTTTTTTCCTGAATCGTTTAAGGTTTTCACGTATCCTGTCAAATACAACAATGGTATCGTTCAGGGAGTAACCGACAATTGTCAGCAGGGCGGCAATAATTGCCAGGGAAATCTCTCTGTCTGTAAGGGCAAAGGCCCCTATTGTTATGGTTACATCATGAATAAGCGCTATTATGGCACCCATCGCATATTTAAGTTTAAGGATCCAGCAGAGAATAATTGCAACCATCAGGGCCACTAAAGTCAGCCAGATAGTACTGATTCCGACTTTTTCGCCAATAACTACCACGATGGCAAGAGAAACTGCCATGATTATACTCATAGCCCATTTAAGCTCAAAGCGGCCTGATATGTATATGGCTATAAACAGGATTGAAAAGAATATGGCAAAGGTTGCCTTTTCTCTTAGGTCTTTTCCTACCTTGGGTCCGACCATTTCATAGCTTCTTATCTCAGTGGAATCGCCGAATTTTTCGGCAAGGACATTTTGTACTTTATCACTGAGGTCAGGTGAATTTTTTTCAGGGTCCTGGACTCTTATAAGATATTCGTGGTTCCCCGTTTCACCAAACGTCTGGATGATGCTGTCCTGCAGATTCACAGGTGTCAGGGCTTC
Source organism: Desulfobacteraceae bacterium (assembly GCA_050123415.1). GTDB lineage: Bacteria > Desulfobacterota > DSM-4660 > Desulfatiglandales > HGW-15 > JAAZBV01. The sequence goes on from JASFHE010000063.1 coordinate 6,208, forward strand.
CTTGATCTCGGAAGGGGTATGTGCATGCCCCATCTTTACCTGAATCACAATACCTCCGGTAAAATCAACTCCCAGATTCAGGCCGCCCCTGTAAACAAGCAATGCAATAGTGAGAACAATCAGCAGGGAGGAAAGAAAAAAGGCTTTTTTTCTATTCCCGATAAAATTTATATTTATATCATCTTTAATAAATTGCATGAATCAGCTCCAATTATATAAGATTACGCTTTTTTTACTAAATACTGATCTTTTTCCAGTTTAGCCGGATATACAGAAAATCAAAAACAAACCTTGCTATGAATACCGCGGTAACAAAACTCGCTACAATACCAATACTGAGGGTTACGGCGAATCCTTTAACAGGGCCTGTGCCGAACTGGAATAAAACAAGGGCAGCAATAAAGGTTGTTACATTTGCGTCAAGTATAGTAATAATAGCCTTGCTGAACCCGCTTTCTATTGCGGTCCTTGGCGTTTTCCCAAGTTTGAGTTCTTCACGTATTCTTTCAAAGATCAGCACATTGGCGTCCACTGCCATACCTATGGTAAGAATCATTCCCGCAATACCGGGGAGTGTAAGTGTTGCCTCAAAGGCGGCAAGCCCTGCCAGAATAAAGACAACATTAAGCAAAAGGGCGATATCTGCGATAATCCCTGATAAACCATAATAGATAATCATGAAAACGATTACGATTATACTGCCGACGATCATTGAGTACAGCCCCTTGTTTATTGAGTCCTGGCCAAGAGAGGGACCTACAGTCCTTTCCTCAATGAAATTGACATCAGCGGTAAGATTTCCCGCCCTTAAAACAAGAGCAATGTCATTTGCTTCCTCCATAGTAAATGTTCCTTCAATTACGGCCTGGCCATTGGGTATTACCACCCTGAGATATGCAACTGTACGAACATTATCATCAAGGACTACTGCCAGCCGTTTTCCGAGATTCTCCTCCGTAACCCTCTTAAAAATCCTCGCCCCCTGGCTGTTAAAGGTCAATGAAACCCACGGCTGGTTAAACTGATTATTCCGGGTTACCCTTGCATCAGTCAGATATTCTCCTGTTATAACAGCCTTTTTTTTCATTAAAAAAGGTCTCTTATCAATAACCTGACCTGTCGCAGGGTCTCGTGTTACTTCATAAAGGATTTCACTTCCGGTGGGAATATTGCCATTTAAGGCATCATCCAAGCTGTTTTCATCATCCACAATCTTGAACTCCAGCACGGCAGTCTGGCCAATAAGGGATTTTGCCCTTTCCGGATCCTGGACGCCCGGAAGCTGTATCTGTATCCGGTTGTCTTCAAGAGGACGAATATCCGGCTCCGAAACTCCAAACTGATCGATCCTGTTGGTTATTGTTTCAAGAACCTGATCAACCGCATCATCCATCATTTTATCTTTGGCTTCCTTTTTGAGAAGCAATGTATACTTTACGCCCTTTTCAACAGGACCGCCCTCTTTCAGGTCGAACTGATCAAAACGTGAATGGATCAGTTTTTCGAAAGGCTCTCTGTGATCCTCCCCTATAATCGTTATATTAATGCCCTTGACTCCATCACGTTTCAATTCATAGTATCTTATCTTCTCTTCCCTGAGATTTTCCTTGATATCTCCCACGTTTCTTTCAAGATCATTTTCTACTGCCTGCAGTGATTCAACCTCAAGAACCAGATGCATCCCTCCCTGAAGGTCAAGGCCCAGATGAATCTTTTCTTCCGGAAATAATCCCGGCCACCATTGAGGCAGTCCTCCGGTTAACGTTGGAACGACGTAAAGCAGCGCGATGACAACAACGATAACGATTGTTAAGCCGCGCCAGCGCAAGTTCTTTGACACGATTTATGTCCCCCTTTTCTAAATGACAATAAATTTTTTATCTAGCCAAGTTTACCAGCAACAGACCCTCTCGTAATCTTGACCCTGACCTTGGGTGCTATTTCCATTGTTATTGCGTCATCGGAAATGCCCGTAATAACACCATGAAGCCCACCCGAGCTGATTATCTTGTCTCCCTTTTTCAGGGCGGCAACCATCGCCTGATGTTCCTTTGCCTTTTTTTGCTGAGGCCTGATAAGCAGGAAATACATAATTACAAATATCCCGATAATGGGAAGCATACCGATCATGCCTCCTCCCTGTGATCCTGCTCCTGCCTGCCCACCGGCTCCCATGGCGTATACTACATCTATCATTATGAGTCCTCCAGTTTTCTAGTTTTGTGTTAACTTCTTAACTTATAAAATTCTTTTTTAAATTCCAATAATTTATTCTCTTTAATTGCATTTTTTATCCTATCCATGAAATGGATGTAATAAAAAATGTTATGAATGCTGTTCAATCTGTAGGCCAGAAGCTCATTTGCCATAAAAAGATGCCTGAGATAGGCCCTTGAGTAATTCCTGCATGTGTAACATCCGCAGTTTTCGTCAACAGGCGCGCTGTCTTCTTTATAGGCGGAATTTTTTATGACAATCCGGCCTCTGTCAGTAAAAAGTGAGCCATTCCGGGCATTTCGCGTAGGCATTACGCAGTCGAACATATCCACTCCCAGGATCACGGACTCCAGAATGTCTTCGGGTTTTCCAACACCCATCAGATACCTTGGTTTATCCTCAGGAAGAAACTTCATTGTCTGTGATATCACCCTCTCCCGGGTATCACTGTCTTCCCCGACCGACAACCCGCCTAAGGCGTAGCCCGGAAAATCCATTTCTACCAGCTCTTTTGCGCTCTTTTCCCTTAAATCGTTGTACATGCCTCCCTGAACAATACCGAAGAGATTCTGGCCCTTTCCGAGCTCCTGGTCAAGACAAACCTTAGCCCATCTGCTGGTCAGATTTACAGAGTTATTAACATATTCATAATCCGCAGGGTATGGTGCGCATTCGTCAAAGGCCATTACAATATCGCTTCCAAGGGCCTTCTGTATTGCCATGGATTCCCTTGGGCCCAAAAAATGCCTGGAACCGTCGATATGCGACTGGAATGTTACCCCGTCTTCTGTTATTTTTCTCAGCTTCGCCAGGCTGTAGACCTGATATCCGCCGCTGTCTGTTAGAACAGGCCTGTCCCAGTTCATAAACTCATGCAGACCTCCAAGCCTTTCCACTGTTTCATGACCCGGACGAAGATACAGATGATATGTGTTTGAAAGAATTATCTGCGCTCCTGTATCCTTCAGGTCCTCAGGAGACAATGCCTTAACCGTCCCCTGGGTCCCCACGGGCATAAAAACGGGGGTCTCGATCTTCCCCCGCGTTGTTTCAATTATGCCTGTCCTGGCATTTTCATTATTATTTGTGACAGTAAATTTCAAAACTTAGACCGCTTAAATAATCAGCATGGCATCGCCATAGCTGTAAAACCTGTACTCTGCTTTAATCGCGTGCTCGTAAGCCCTTTTGATCAGGTCCCTTCCTCCAAAGGCCGAAACCAGGAACAGGAGGGATGATCTGGGCAGATGAAAGTTTGTAATCAGCCCGTCAACAGCCCTGAACTGAAAACCCGGTGTAATCAGGAGGCCTGTCTTTCCGCTGCCAGGCTCAATATGCCCTGAAGACGAGGTTACGCTTTCAAGGGTCCTTACTGTTGTTGTGCCTACTGCGATTACCCTTCTCTTTTCTCTTTTTGCCCGGTTAATTGCTTCGGCCGTTTCAGGTGATATGCTGTAATACTCGTCACCTAAAACATGCTCTCTTATATCACTGACCCTTACAGGCTGAAATGTCCCGTAACCCACATGCAGGGTTATACCGGCAATGGTTATATCTGCTTTCTCCAGTTCCGCTACTGTCTCTCCGGTAAAATGGAGTCCTGCGGTCGGGGCGGCAACCGCCCCTCTTTTCCGGGAAAAAATAGTCTGATATCTTTCCCTGTCAACCGGAGCCATATCTTTGCTTTCCCGCTTTATATAGGGGGGCAAGGGGACCCAGCCCTCATCCTCCAGCAGGCGATCAACGGATATCGGCCCTGTAAACAGTATTTTTGTAAGACCGCTTTCTGCCAGCTCCTCAACTGTACCTGAGACGTCCCTTTCAAAAAGGATCCTGCTGCCGATTTTTGGCCTTTTTGAGGATTTGACCAGGCACCACCTGCTGTCAGCAATGGAATCGTCAAGGGATTCCGGGTGTTCCAGCACAAGGATCTCGGCCCTGCCTCCGCTCTCCTTCATTCCATAGAGCCTGGCAGGCACAACCTTTGTATTGTTAATAACAATAAGGTCTCCGGCCTGAAGCAGCCCGGGCAAATCAAAAAAATTACAGTCTGATAATTTTTCCTGCCTTCTGTCTACATGAAGAAGCCGTGACTGGTCCCGCCCTGCAGCAGGGATCTGGGCGATCAGGTCTTCTCTGAGATCAAAATCATAATCCTCGATACAGTACATCAATCTTTGTCCGGATTTTTAGCCTTTCCAACAATAATAAAAGGCGTAACTTATATAAAATATTAAACAAAGTCAAAAACTTTATTAGCGGAACAGGTATGCGAGCAAGAGTCCGAGACACATGGAAAAAAAGCCTATTGCCCTGAGCCGGGAGCTGGGAATTTCCATGATCATCTTCATCCAGTTTTTCATCTTATCCGGAAATGCAAAGTATGGAAGACCTTCAACAATAAGTAAAAGACCAATAAGACATATAAATAGTTTCATATTTAAATCTTTCAGAGAGAGTTTTTTTAATTGTCTGATAATGGGGACATGTAATGATATGAGCAGCAAAGCCGACTGTCAACAAATGGATATAATCCTTGATATAGAAGGACATATCATATATCTATTAATTCAATTAATTGCGGTTTATATTATTATTTGACATATCCGTCTATTAAATGGATAACCACTTGCCTGTGAATATTTTATTTTAGGTAATGATTTACTGGTAAACGTAAAAAATGAGAATAACAGACCTGGTATGATAATATCCCCGAACAAACTCACTGTTGACCTCGATTCTCTCGTGTATAACCTGGGGCAGATAAAAAGCTGCACGGAAAAAGAGACTAAAATCATGGGAGTCGTAAAATCGGATGCCTATGGCCATGGTCTTGTTTCTGTTTCAAAGACCCTTGAAAAGAAAGGTGTCTGCTGCCTCGGTGTCTCCTATATGGAAGAGGCTGTTGAACTAAGGAAAGAAGGCATAAAAGCGCCGATAATTGTCCTCTGCGGCATAGAGACAGATGAAGAAGCCGGGGCAGCAGTTGAAAATGCAATTACACCGGTTGTTTTTGATTCAGGGGCAGCGGAAAAACTTGAAAAAGCGGCCAGGACAAAGGGCCGGAAAGTAAAGATACATATAAAGATAGATACGGGGATGGGTCGGCTTGGAATAGACTGTAACAAAACAGCCGGGTTCCTCAAGGATATAATGGGATTCCCTTTTCTTGAAACCGAGGCACTGATGTCCCATTTCTCCTCGGCAGACGAGGAAGACAGAAGTTTTACACAGGGCCAGATATTAAAATTTAAAGATATGATTAACGAAGCCAGGGGAATGGGGATGAATCTGAAATTCAACCACCTGGCAAACAGCGCCGGCATTGTGGCATATAAAGATTCACACTTTGACATGGTACGCCCCGGGATAATGCTTTATGGCGGGCTGCCGTCTCCCGGGTTTAAGACAGAGGTAAAACTTAAACCAGTAATGAACCTGAAGGGCCGGATTTTACAGATCAGGGATTTTAAAGATAAAACACCGGTAAGCTACAGCAGGACCTATTATACTGACGGGGCAAAAAAGATAGCCGTTGTATCTGCGGGTTATGCAGACGGTATACCAAGATGCCTTTCCAACAGGGGCAAAGTGCTTGCCGGCGGAATGCCTGCTGATATCACGGGCAATATATGTATGAACATGCTTTCATGCGATGTAACCGGGATTGATAATATAAAGGCTGGCGATGAATGTGTTATCATGGGTTCCCAGGGCGGGAAAACCATTACCGGTGATGATATCGCAGGCCTGTGCAAGACAATTTCATATGAGATATTTTTATCAATTGGCCGCAGTCTTGAAAGAGAATATATTTAAAAAATTGGAAACAGAAAAAGATGAAGGAAAAATTAAACAATTTACTTAAAAGCACGATTGATTACTGCTTTCAAGAAGGATTATTAAAGGATACAGACCTGCCTGATTATGTGATAGAGGTACCAAACAACCGGGATCACGGCCACCTGGCCACTAACCTGCCGATGACTCTGGCATCCTCACAGAAGAGAGCACCGAGAGATATCGCAAAAATAATAGTCGATAATTTTAAGGACCCGGACAATTTTCTTGAAAAAATCGAGATTGCCGGTCCCGGCTTTATCAATTTTACTATCAGCAGCCTCGAATGGCTTAAAGTGCTCAAGGATATTATTGAACTCGACGAAAAATTCGGAAGCAATGTCTCAAAAAGGAATGAAAGCGTACTTGTTGAATTTGTCAGTGCAAACCCGACCGGTCCGCTGCATCTCGGCCATGGAAGAGGCGCTGCCCTGGGTGACACCATTTGTCGTGTTCTTGACTTCAGGGGCTATGATGTTGTGAGAGAGTTTTATATCAACGACGCGGGTGTACAGATCAGGCTCCTTGGAGAATCAATATACGCAAGGTGGCAGCAGATGAATAATCCGGACCATCCTTTTCCTGAAAACGGATACCACGGTGATTATATCCTTGATCTTGCAAAGGAAATTTTGGCCGAAAAAGACCTCACCTCAATGGATGAAGAGGCCGCGATCAAAACATGCTCTGAGATCGGCAAGGAAAAGATGCTCCGGGAGATAAAAAATGACCTTGAGCAGTTCCGTGTTGATTTTGATGTCTGGTTCAATGAAACAGAGCTGTTTGAAAAGGGCCTGGTTGCAAAGTCCCTGGATGAGATGAAGGAAAAGGATGAACTCTATGAAAAGGACGGGGCGCTATGGATAAAAACAGCCAGCTATGGTGATGACAAGGACAGGGTAATAAAAAAACAGGATGGGCAGTATACCTATTTCGCGTCGGATATCTCCTATCACCTTAATAAACACAAAAGGGGATTTTCAAGGGCATTGGATATATGGGGAGCTGATCATCACGGATATATAAACAGGGTTAAGTCGGCCTTAAAGGTAAACGACATTGATGAAAACTGGCTGTCTGTTCTCCTGATCCAGCTAGTAAAACTGTTTAAAGACGGGCAGGAGATAAGGATGTCAAAAAGGGCGGGGCAGTATGTGACCATGAAGGACCTGCTGGAAGAGGTTGATGTTGATGCTGCAAGGTTTGTCTTCTTGACCAAGACCCATGACTCTGCCCTTGATTTTGACATAGACATGGTAAAGAAACATGACAACGACAACCCGGTTTACTATGTCCAGTACGCCCATGCCAGGATATGCAGCATATTCAGGAAGGCCGAAGCTGAAGGTGTTGATACTTCACTTGATATTAACAAAATGGATTTAACGCAGCTTACACTTGATGAAGAAGTGGACCTGATCAGGTATCTTGAGGGCTTCACGGAACTCCTGGACAGTATCTGCAGATCATTTGAAGCCCACAGGCTGACCTATTACCTGACGGACCTGGCTGCGAATTTTCACAGGTATTTTAATCTCGGGATCAAGGATGGAGGCAGCCGGATTATTACAGATGACCCTGATCTGACAAAGGCACGGCTGGCCCTTGTCGCCGGGGTAAGAACAGTTATAAGAAACGGCTTAAACCTTCTGGGCGTAAGCGCCCCGGAGAAAATGTAACCGCAAAAGATGGCAAAAAAAAAGAGCAGCAAAAAACCAAAAAAAATAAAGATTGAACTGACGCCTTTTTCACTTTTTCTATGGAGCCTTTTCTTTCTTTTTCTGCTGGCTTGGGTGTTTGTTCTGGGAATTCTCGCAGGAAGGGGCTTACTGCCAGGATCCATGTCCGGTCTGGAAAATCCTTTTAAAAAACTCAAGGCCGCAACAGATCAGAAAGAAGAGTATGAATATAAAAGGCCTGAAGAGGATCCTGCATTTGTTTTTTACGACAATCTTGAGAGCAAAAAGAATGAAGTAAAAAGGAGAACTATTCCTCAGAGGAAGAAAGACCCTCCGCAGGAAATTACGCTTTCAAGAGATGATACAGCCATCTCCCCGGAAAAACCGAAATCCGGGGGAAGTACCGGGGAGAAACAGAAAGAGGCCTTGCCGGAGGTTGCGCTTCAGGAATATTTTTCAGTGCAGATAGCTTCAATCAGTAACATTGAAAGGGCCAAAAACCTGGTAAAAGAACTTGTTGATCAGGATTATGATGCATATTATTATACTGCAGTTGTAAATGGAAAAAGGACCTTCCGGATAATGTGCGGAAGGTTTCAAAAACGCGGCGATGCTGCTGAGTGTCTGAACAGGTTAAAAAGAGACACTGTCTATAAAAGGGGTTATATCGTAAAGGTAGATAAATAGAATGATAAGAAAGGCCGTCATCAACGAAGTTGTACAGATTCAACGCATCCTGAATTATTATGGGGACAGGGGAATCCTGCTGCCAAGATCCCTCAGCGAACTGTATGAGCATCTGAGGGATTTTTATGTTGCCACGGATGATGAAGGAAGTATCATCGCGGTCTGCGCCCTTGGTCTGTGCTGGGAAGACCTTGCAGAGATACGGTCCCTGGCGGTTGTTGAAAAATATCAAGGAAACAAATACGGCATCATGCTTGTGGAAAGATGTATTGAAGAGGCAAAAACCCTTGGCTTAAAAAGAATATTTACACTGACTTACGTACCGGAGTATTTTAAAAAGCTGGGATTCCGTGTAGTGGACAAATCCGAACTTCCACATAAGGTATGGTCGGACTGTCTTAAATGCACGAAATTCCCGGATTGTGATGAAACGGCATTGATCAAGGAAATATAACTTTTAAAAGAGGAATATAATGTTCGGAATTGGATGGACAGAATTGATGGTCATTATGGTTATCGCCCTGGTTGTAATTGGGCCGAGTAAGTTACCGGATCTGGCAAAGGCGCTTGGCAAAGGCCTGGCAGAGTTCAAAAAGGCCTCGCAGGAAATAAAAGACAGTTTTAACCTGGACGAAGAGATCAAGACTATCAAGGACGACACGATTGATACGATTAATGATTTTAAGGACTCATTGGAGAATGCGGATGACGACAATGACGAGGATTTAGAACCCTCTGATGAAGAAGTTGCATATACCGATGATACGGCGGCTGAAACAGAAAAAAAGGAGACTCCCTCAGATGAATGATGAAGCAAAGCAGCCTTTCATGAGTCACCTTGAGGAACTGCGAAAAAGGCTTATCTACTCTTTTATTGCAATCGGTATCGGATTTAGCGTAGCCTATTTTTTTAAAGAGGAATTGTATAATATACTGATGCGACCATTGACCAGGGCGCTACCTGAAGGCCAGCACCTTATATTTACAGGCATCCCGGAGATGTTTTTTACATATCTGAAAACCGCACTTGTTGCAGGAATGCTGGTTGCCTCTCCGGTGATATTCTACGAGGCATGGAAATTCATTGCTCCGGGCCTTTATCAGAATGAAAAAAAATATATCATCCCTTTTGTTATTTTCTCTACAATGCTATTTACAGGCGGAGCACTCTTCGGGTATTTCGTTGTATTCCCCTTTGGCTTTGAATTTTTTCTTGGATTTGAAACCGAAACCATCAGGGCAATGCCCTCGGTTAAAGAGTATTTCTCCCTCGCCACAAGGCTGCTCCTTGCCTTCGGTCTTGTATTTGAGCTGCCTGTTGTGATGTTTTTTCTGTCAAAGATGGGCGTTGTAACAGTGCCCTTTTTAAAGAAAAACCGAAAATATGCGATCCTTTTGAGTTTTATCATTGCGGCGA
>JASFHE010000064.1:0-16003 GCA_050123415.1 Desulfobacteraceae bacterium
TATTAATTTTTTATGGTAAACAGCCAGGGCCTGTAAGGATGCTTGCTCCTGGCTTTTTATTCTGTTATTTTGTCCTACACGGCTTTTTGTACAGTAATGAGAAGGCTATTTAATGTGACATTCTACACCTGCATGAATGAACGGGGCGAGTTTTATACAACTCATGCAATGATAGGAGAATCTATTGCAGAGATACTGGATTCGGTATTGAATTTTGTAACACACAATACAAAAGAAATAGTCATCCTTGATTTTAGAAAATTCAACAATATTATAAATGAACCTGATCACGACAAGTTGATTGAAAAGATAAACAATAAGCTTAGTTCCTGGATTATTCCCTCTGAACGTTTCAGTCCCAATAGCACATTGAACGAACTTAAGGGTCATGGGAACATTATTGTAAGCTATAACTGGGAGAAGCTAATCGATGAGAAAATACTTTGGGGATCGAAATTTACTTTAGACTTTAAATGGGCCCAAATACAATATACCCAAAATTTGAAAGCAAAACTTGAAAAACTGATCGACAACCATGATTTTGAAGAGGATATGTTTTTTATTCTACCCGGTGTAATAACTCCTAAATGGCATGATATTATGCTTCGCCTTATACCTTTTATTACTGATAACTCTCTGAAAAAATATACCCAACCAGCTACTAAGGCTGTAACTTCCTGGCTAAAGTCAGATCCTAAGTTAACTAAAAATGTTAATATTATAACTGCAGATTTTATAAATACAGATGATTTCTCATTTGTAGATGAGGTAATACAAATAAACATAAATAGAGGCCAAAAATAGAGGCAAGTGACGAACAACCGTATCCGGCAAAATCAGATCAATTGGACGAATAATTAGAATTCGGTATCCTCTAAAGAAAAGCAGTAATTGTTTTCAGTTTTGATAACTCTAATTAATACCAAAGAGCCTTAATTATATTTCCACATCCACAGGATCTTCAAAATAGGCTCCCTGTGCACAGGGCCGGCAGAGAGGCTGATTATCCAGTAATACTTCTCTTCCGTCCCTCACGACCTGCCCGCATTTTACACAAGCAGTCTTCTTCTTGGTGGGACCGGGAAGATCATATTCCATATAGGGTATTTTAACCTTCTGTACCCTGAAAAGGACACTAAGAGGCATACGCTTATATGCTTCTATCTGCTGTTTTGATTTATCTTCAATCTCAGGTGCGTACTCCGAAACAAGGTCCCGGCTTTCCTCGGTGGAAATGATCCTGTAGGCCTCTCTTGTTTCAAGATTCAAAAAGGTAGCAGCCATAATACCGTAGTCGGTAAATTTTAAAGAGCGCCTGCCGAGCTTTACACCGGTCACATATGCCACGGCATCGGCAGTACACCTGTCCATCTCAACATATACAATCAGTTTTTTTATCTGGTCCAGTTGACGGGGATTATCAAGTCCTATAAGCCGGCAACCGAGCATAGCCATGCGCACTCCTACAACCTGTCCCGCGCAGAGGTGACCGTGTTCCTTTGCCGATCCTTCAAGTAATTTTTCAAATGATTCCAACTTATTATTTTCCTTATATCATCAGACGTTATGTTATCGGTAACATATGAAATGCTATCCGGTCAATTTTTTTCTTTATATCAAATTAAAAATAACAAGTCATCATTCTGTTGTGTGAACAGAACTAATTAAATTATTTGATAAAATCGGCTTTTTATGTTAACCAGACCAGCCTGATTCATGATTATTTTCAGAGGAAATTTTAATCTAATATCATATTAATATGAATACAGTTATATTTATATTAACATGAAATAACATATCCTGTCAGATATTATGACAGTGGAGATTTTATGACTACTGAGATTGTAAAAACAACAACATGGTCTGCTGGGCCAGGCTGTCACGGAGGATGCGGGGTTCTTGCACATATCAGGGACGGAAAGCTTGTAAAGATAGAAGGCGACCCTGATCATCCCTGGAACCAGGGAAGGCTTTGCGCAAGGGTCCTTGCCATGACCCAGTATGTTGAAAACGAAAAACGTTTACGCAAACCCCTGAAAAGAGCGGGAAAAAGGGGCGAAGGCAAATGGCAGGAGATATCATGGGATGAGGCATTTGACCTGATTGAAGAAAAGATGAAAAAAATCAGGGATGAGCATGGGCCCGAATCCGTCATATTTTCCATGGGTACCGGAAGGGATATAGGCGCATGGATATGCATGCTCGCCTACGCCTATGGCAGCCCCAATGTAATGTTTGCCCTCAGCGGTAATGCCTGTTACAGCCCGAGGATCGCGGCTATTGATGCGGTTCAGGGAGATTTTACCGTATTCGACGCAGCCCAGTGGTTGCCGGACAGGTATAATGATCCCAGGTGGAAAGCCCCCGAATGCCTGATCATATGGGGATACAATATCCATGGGACATGTCCTGATAATCTGTTCGGACACTGGATAATAGACATGATGAAAAGAGGCACAAAACTGATAACCGTTGATCCAAGGCTGTCATGGTTTGCCTCAAGGTCAAAACACTGGCTCCAGCTCAGGCCCGGGACGGATTCTGCCCTGGCCATGGGATTTTTATATGTAATCATAAATGAAGATCTTTATGACCATAATTTCCTGAAAAAATGGACCAACGGAACCCACCTCATCAGGAAAGATACCAATAAACTGCTCAGGGAATGTGACATTATTAAAGACGGCTCGGACAAAAATTATGTTGTATGGGACCAGGCCCGGGAGAAGGCGGTAATCTGGGAATCCGATAATGTCCGGTACAAAAATCCCTGTGAAAACCCCATGGTTTCAGGTAAATGCCCTGTAACACTCCTTGACGGCAAAGAGGTTGAATGCATAACTGCCTGGGATGTTTATGTTGATGAGGTCAATAAATATCCCCTCGATAAAGTTGAAGAGATCACCGGAGTCAGGGCCGATGACATAGCAAAGTCCGCAAGATTTTACGCAAATGCAAAGCCCGGCGCGTTTCACTGGGGTGTCCCGGTTGACATGACCCCCGCGGTAACTCCCCTGTGTCAGGCTATTGCCGCCATGTGGGCGCTTACAGGCAATCTCGATATACCGGGCGGAAACGTAATAGCCAAGTATGCCTATGATGTTGTTGCCTATGCCCTCCCGGGTGCTGATGGTGCGATAAAACTCAGGCATGAAGAAATGGACCTGCCCAGGATCGGCAGAGAAAAATATATGCCCTTCAACAAGTTCTGCTGGAGGTGCCAGACAGATATCACCATAGAGCAGATGTTCACTGAAAAACCATACCCCATAAAGGGGTGGTGGATACAGACATGTAATCCCCTTGCAGGGATAGGCCTTGAGCCTGAAAAATGGCGTAAGGCCATGGAAAAAATGGATTTTGTTGCTGTGGTTGATCTGTTTCATACCCCTACAACCCAGTATGCGGATGTTGTACTTCCCGCAGCTACATTTCTTGAAAAGGACAGCTTCAGGAGCTGGTGGGTCCCGCTTCAGGCAATAAACAAGGCAATTACGGTGGATGAGTGCATGTCAGATATTGACATCAATTTTGAACTGTCCAAACGGTTTGACCCGGAATTTGAGTACGAGTCGGTAAATGAAATTTTTGACTATATTTTAAAACCTTCTGGCATGACATTCGATGAACTAAAGGAAAAAGGATACGCAATACCTCCCGAAGGTACACCGAGCGCACCCTATAACCGTTATCAGAAGGGACTTCTCAGGCCCGATGGAAAACCGGGTTTTAAGACACCCACCGGGTTGTTTGAACTGTACGTCACTCTGAGGGAGGAATGGGACCTTAAACCGGTTCCTCATCATGAAGAACCGCCCTTTACACCTGTGAGCAGGCCTGATCTCGCAAAGGACTATCCCCTGATCCTTTCTACAGGAAGACGCTCTCCGGCATATTTTCATTCGGAACACAGGATGATCCCATGGCTGAGGAATATCGACCCTGACCCTGTTGTAGAAATCAATCCGGATACTGCCGCCAGGCACGGGATAAGCAACGGGGAATGGATATGGATTGAAAACTGGCTCGGAAGAGCAAAGTACAAAGCAAAACTCACACTGGTTGTACCCGAATGGATGGTAATGGCAACCCACGGGTGGTGGTTCCCTGAGAAAGACGGTGCAGAGCCTTCTCTTTACGGAGTCAGGGAGCACAATATAAACAATCTTCTCCCAATGAATGCACAGGGAAAAGACGGTATGGGTGCACCAATAAAACATTCAATGTGTAAAATATACAAGGCAGACGGAAAGGAAAATTAAAATGGCAGGCAAATCGGAATACGGACTTTTAATTGACTATGAGTATTGCACGGGTTGTTACACCTGCCAGATCGCATGCTGCCAGGAGTACGGCTGGGAAGCCGGAATGAGCGGTATGAATGTAATAGAGCAGGTGCAGAAACTTCCAAAGGGTAAGGCATACCTCACATATTTTCCTTTCCCGACGGAACTGTGCATCCTCTGCGCACCAAGGACTAAAAAGGGTTTAAAACCTGCCTGTGTACAGCATTGCATGGCAGGTTGTATGACCTACGGTCCGGTTGAGGAACTGGCAAAGGAGATGGGCAAAAAACCCAGGATGGTGCTCTGGTCGCCTAAGTAAAAAAACTTGAGAACCACGAACCACACTAAATACACGAAAATAAAAACAAAAACATTTTTTGCTTTTTTGTTTTTTAAAAACTTTTCATGTGGTTAGTGTGGTTCGTGGTTAAATATTTTTTGGACAGACACTATTTTAAAGTTATTCCTGTATATCCATTCTTTAACTCCCTTTTCAAAACCTTTCCTGCTGCGCTTTTTGGAAGCTCATCCATAACGATATATTCCTTTGGTACTTTATATCCTGCAAGATGTTCTTTAAGATATTGTTTGATGGCTGCCGGATCGAGTGTACACCCATTCCTTAATACAATAAATGCGGTTACCCTTTCACCATATTCCACGTCAGGAAGCCCGGTTACAGCACATTCCTGAACATCACAATAGGTATATAATACCTCTTCGACCTCACGGGGATACACATTTTCACCTCCGGTAATAACCATGTCCTTGAGGCGGTCTATAATAAAAATGTAGCCTTCTTCATCAATATATCCAACGTCTCCCGATCTGAACCAGTCACCCCAGAAGGACCGGGCTGTTTCTTCCGGATTATTCAGATAGCCTTTAAAGATATTCAACCCGCGTATACATATTTCTCCTGCCTTTCCCTGTTCAAGCCTTTTCCCTGACCTGTCCCTTATCTGTATTTCCATAAGGTTTGCGGGAGTACCCACCGAACCGATCACATGTCTGTGATAATGGTTGAATGTGACAATAGAAGCGCTTTCCGTCAGGCCGTAACTTTCGTAAATATTCAGGCCGGTCCTGGCCTTCCATTCCTTTACTACTTCAGCAGCCATACTTGCGGCAGCAGAAAAACAATATGTAACCGATTTGAATTTTTCCTTGATATCAGGAATCTGAAGCATCCTGATATAGATTGTCGGTACGGCAAAAAATTTGGTCACCTTATAGCGGCTGATAGCATCAAGGGCCATGTCCATATTAAATGATGACTGGATGACTATACCCCCTGTACTATGTATAGTTGCATTTACAACATGCATCTGGCCAAACACATGGTTGAGAGGCAGAAAACACAAAACAACATCTTTTTCACTGCTTCTCTCGTATCGGGCAACATTTGATATCGGGAACATAATATTCTCATGGGACAACATTGCACCTTTTGGTATACCTGTAGTTCCTCCAGTATAGAGGATAGCAGCTATATCATGCCTGTCCCTGTCAATGGTCTCAAAAGACGGGCTGCCTTTTTCTGCCAGAATCCCACAGGAATTGTCACCATCTTCTGTTATAATAAGTTCTGGGTGACATTTTGAGTCAATGCAGTCCAGGTCAGGAAGTCTGGAGGTTGTTGTAAACAGTATCCTTGGCTTGCAGTCAAACATAATCTTTTTAAATTCATCCTGCGTCAAATGATATGAAAAGGTGACTGCAACAGCTCCGCATTTAAGTGTCGCGAAATAAAATGCAAGCCAGTCATAACTGTTTGGGGCACAAAATCCGACATGTTCTCCCGATCGGATACCGAAATCCGAGATAGCCGAGGCGATCCTGTTGGAATAATCGTTGAATTCTCTATAGGTGTAAGTCGATCCATCCTCAATGATTGCGACATTATCAGGAAAAAACCGGGCGGAATCTTCAAGAATAGCAGCTAAATTCATATATGATCTCCCAAATGATTTCGTAGGATATATCAAATTTATTAATCATAATAATAACATAATTTACAGAACAACAGATTTATATATAGAACAAGCGTTCCTATATAGACTTTTTTTTTTTATCTTTCAACCTATATCATGTGAATATTTAATCTAAATTACAAAACTATGATGAGGTTATTTCTGTATCACAAAAAGCAGTTCTATAATTATAAAGGTCAGGCAGCTTTTTTATAACAGCAAATAACAATATCTTCCTGAAAAAACAGTGAAATTATTAAACATCATTGCAATAAATTAAAAAATGAATACTTTTTGGTTATTCGGAGCTGCGGCAGGCAGGATATGCATCGATTATTAGAAATTTACAAAAAAAAAATATAATGTTATAAATATTTGTTTAATAAAAACAAATATACATTCTATAAAAATATAATGACTACTATATGTCTGGCAACAGCCCGAAATTAAACAGGAGGTTTTCAATTGAATCAAATTTATAAAAATCTTGCACTATGGCTGGTAATTTTTCTTATGTTTATCATGCTGTATAATATATTCAAACAACAGGATGCCGCAACTTCGACAATCTCCTACAGTGATTTCATCAGTATGGTAGAAAAAGGCAATGTTTATACTGCAACCATTCAGGGACAAAATATAAAAGGCGAATCCTCCCAGGGACTCTTCAGGACATATGCCCCGAACGATCCTCAACTTATTTCTAAATTAACTGAAAAGGGGGTTAAAATAACAGCTCAACCCCCTGAGGATTCACCCTGGTTTCAGTATATAGTCGGATGGCTGCCGATACTCCTGATGATTGGCGTATGGCTCTACTTCATGCGTCAGATGCAGGCTGGCGGGGGCAAGGCCCTTTCATTCGGGAAAAGCAGGGCAAGACTCATGAGTGATGGACAGGAAAAGGTTACCTTTGAGGATGTCGCAGGGATTGATGAGGCAAAGGAAGAACTTGAGGAAATCATTGAATTTTTAAGGGATCCTAAAAAATTCACCAGGCTTGGCGGTAGGATACCCAAGGGTGTTTTGCTGGTTGGTTCTCCAGGAACAGGTAAAACCCTTCTCGCAAGGGCAATTGCGGGTGAGGCAGGTGTCCCGTTTTTCAGCATAAGCGGTTCCGATTTTGTGGAAATGTTTGTCGGTGTCGGCGCCTCAAGAGTAAGGGACCTGTTTATACAGGGCAAAAAGAACGCGCCATGCATTATCTTTATCGATGAAATTGACGCGGTTGGCCGTCACAGGGGCGCAGGCCTTGGCGGCGGACACGATGAAAGAGAACAAACCCTTAATCAGCTGCTGGTTGAGATGGACGGTTTTGAATCAAATGAGGGCGTAATACTTATCGCCGCTACAAACAGGCCGGATGTGC
Source organism: Desulfobacteraceae bacterium (assembly GCA_050123415.1). Classification (GTDB taxonomy): domain Bacteria; phylum Desulfobacterota; class DSM-4660; order Desulfatiglandales; family HGW-15; genus JAAZBV01. The sequence goes on from JASFHE010000064.1 coordinate 7,629, forward strand.
TTGATCCCGCCCTTTTAAGACCGGGACGTTTCGATCGCCAGGTAGTTGTTCCTCCGCCTGATATCAGAGGCCGTGAAGGAATACTCAAGGTCCATACAAGAAAAACGATTCTCGGAGATGATGTTGATGTAAAAGTCCTCGCGAGAGGAACACCAGGTTTTACAGGTGCCGATCTTGAAAACATGGTAAATGAAGCAGCTCTTATGGGAGCAAGGCGCGGAAAAGACAAGGTCGAGATGGAAGACTTTGAAAATGCCAAGGACAAGGTCCTGATGGGTACGGAACGCAGGAGCATGATTATAAGCGATGAAGAAAAGAAGATTATTGCCTACCATGAAGGGGGGCATGCCCTTGTCGGCACACTCCTTCCCCATTTAGACCCTATCCACAAGGTATCCATTATTCCGCATGGCCAGGCGCTTGGAGTTACACAGCATCTGCCTATTGATGAGAAGCATCTGCAGCCAAAGGAATATCTGGTAAATTTCATACACTACCTTATTGGTGGTCGCGTTGCAGAGGAGATTGTTCTAAAGACAAAAACAACAGGCGCAAGCAATGATATAGAACGCGCAACCGAGATAGCCAGAAAAATAGTATGTGTATATGGCATGAGTGAAAGCCTGGGTCCTCTAACCTATGGTAAAAAGGAGGAACAGATATTCCTGGGCAGAGAAATTTCTCAACACAGGGATTACAGTGAAGAAACAGCCCAGCGGATTGATCAGGAGGTAAAGGGTATTGTAACTGACGCATACAATAATACTCTCAAGCTCATTGAAGAAAATATTGATACGCTACACAAGATTGCCAATGGACTGCTCGAAAAGGAAACCCTTGATACAAAAGATATTAATGAGATAATGGGAATTAAATCTGGGGAGCCGGAAGCTGAAGAGGAACAGGAATAATTGACCGAATTACTCAGAAAAGGATTTCGCCTGGACTGGGGCGATCGTTCTCTGGAACTTGGTAAAAAGACTCTGATAATGGGTGTACTGAATGTAACCCCTGACTCCTTTTCAGACGGGGGACATTTTTTTTCAGGAGAAAAAGCTGTTGAACAGGCCCTTGCAATGGAAGCCGACGGGGCTGATATTATAGATATCGGCGGAGAATCCACGCGGCCATACGCAGAAAAGGTCGGTCTTGAGCAGGAACTTGAGCGTGTTGTCCCGGTCATTGAGGAACTTGGCAAGGTTTTTAAAATCCCTGTAAGTATAGACACATATAAGGCAAAAGTTGCCGAATCCGCAGTAAAGGCAGGCGCAGCTATAATTAACGACATAAGCGCCTTGAGATTTGACCCGGAAATGGTCACGGTCGTAAAAGATTCCGGTGTGCCGGTAATAATCATGCATATGAAGGGAACTCCCGGTGACATGCAGGACAACCCAGTGTATGAAAACCTTATGGGAGAGATAAAGGCTTTTTTTAAGGAAACGATTTCAAAAGCTGAAACAAACGGTATTTCAAGGGATATGCTGATCCTTGATCCGGGAATAGGCTTCGGCAAAAGTTTTGACCATAATCTTCAAATAATACGGGATCTTAAAGAGCTGGAAGACCTGGGCCTTCCTATTCTTCTCGGCTCATCCAGAAAGGCCTTTATAGGGAATCTCCTGGACAAATCCCCTGAAGAAAGGGACACAGGTACAATGGCCACTGTGGCAGCAGGTATCATGAATGGCGCCCATATTGTAAGGGTCCACAATGTCAAGATGGCCAAAGAAACAGTCAGCATAGTTGATTCAATTATAGCAGGTGCAATTGCACTATAAAATGCAATTACAGGTAAACCATGCTCCTCTGCATTGATATTGGAAATACTAATATAGTAATGGGGGTCCTTGATCATGACAAGATCGTCGGGCACTGGCGCGTCAGGACGGAAAAGGACGCCACATCCGATGAACTTGGAATCCTGATCTGCAATCTTTTTCAGGCCTCCAGGGTCAGTATGCACGGTATAGATAATATTATTATATCCTGCGTTGTACCTCCTCTTCTTAACGCGCTTGAGGGATTGTCAAAACGATATTTTAATATAAAGCCAATGGTGGTCGGACGCGGACTTAAAACCGGAATGCCCATAAGGTATGACAACCCAAAGGAAGTGGGCGCAGACAGGATCGTAAACTCTGTCGGAGCATATGAAAAATATAAATGCGGTCTTATTATTGTAGATTTCGGAACGGCCACAACATTTGACTGCGTATCGGAGGACGGTGCCTGGATTGGAGGGGCAATAGCTCCGGGTGTTTTTATTTCAAGTGAAGCACTTTTCGCAAAGGCATCAAAGCTGCCCCGAGTAGAAATCTTTTCCGGGCCCAAAAATGTGATTGCCAAGGACACAATCAGCGCCATGAACGTGGGCATTGTATATGGATACGCAGGCCTGGTTGACGGAATTGTAAACCGCATTAAAAAAGAAATAGGTCATAAAGTAAAGGTGATTGCAACAGGAGGCATTGCACCTCTTATTGCCAGAGAGTCGGAGACCATTGATGCTATTGATGAGGATCTGACCCTTGAAGGTCTGAAAATCTTATATGAGAGGAATCTCTGACTACCATGCTGAAAGGCCTGAAACAGGGCGATACAATCGGCATAATCGCCCCTGCCAGCCCTGTGACCCACGAAGAAATTCAACCCGCCATTAATATTATAAAACAGCAGGGATACAATGTTCTCGAGGGAGATCACCTGTACGATACACAGGGCTATCTGGCAGGAAGTGATGAAGACCGGTTAAATGATCTTCATAAAATGTTTAGAAACAATAATATAAAGGCAGTATTATGCGCCCGGGGAGGGTATGGCACACCAAGGCTGCTTGATAAAGTAGAGTACGATCTGATAAAAGAAAACCCGAAGTTATTCATAGGATACAGTGATATAACAGCACTGCTTCTGGCTGTCTTTCACAGGACCGGCATTGCCGTATGGCACGGCCCGATGTTAAGAGGTATGGAAGGACGCGAGGATAATATTAAAACCCTTTTAAACATCCTCTCGTCCGGAGGGAAAATAAGCCTGGGGCTTGAGGAAGATAATGTCATAAAGAAGGGAAAGGCCAGAGGCATATTGCTGGGGGGAAATCTGAGCCTTATATCCGCTCTTCTTGGTACACCTTTTTTGCCCTCCTTTAAAGATTCTATCCTTTTTCTTGAAGATAGAGGTGAAGCCCTTTACAGGATCGACAGGATGCTGATCCAGTTGAAACTGTCAGGGGCACTTGAAGGTATCAGGGGGCTGATTGCCGGAAATTTCAAGGATTGCGGTGAAAAAGAAGAAATAATCGAACTTATTAAAGTAACATTCTCCGGGGATTACCCTGTCTGTGCAGGTTTTCCGGCAGGCCACGGAAAAGAGAATCTCCCCCTCCCCTTTGGAGCTGAGGCTGAGCTGGATACTGAATCACTTAAATTTAATGTTGACGAATTCATTGATCAGGATTAAAAAACAGCGACATAACAATAATAAAGACACAGGATTCATATGGATTTTGTAAGATACCTTGGCGGAGAATCAATAGGCGTTTTATCCAGGATGGGCAGGATATTTACCTTCCTGGGGTATGGAGTCTATTTTTCCATCACTCCTCCATTCAAGATAGAACGTATTCTAAAGCAGATACGCTTCATTGGAGCTCAATCGACTCTTGTTGTGCTATTAATAGGGACCTTCACAGGCATGGTAATTTCGCTTCAGGGCTTTCATACCCTCAGTCGTTTAGGCTCAGAAGCATTTTTAGGCCCCATGGTTGCCCTTTCAATAATGAAGGAAATGGCACCGGTACTTACCGGACTCATGGTAACGGCCAGGGCAGGTTCAGCAATAGCGGCTGAAATCGGTATTATGCGCATTACCAACCAGATTGATGCTATTGAGATGATGGGATTAAATCCATTTCGATACCTGATAGCTCCTAATATGATAGCAGGCTTTATTTCCCTGCCCCTTTTAACAGGCATGTTTGATGCAATCGGCATACTGGGAGGGTACCTTGTCGGCGTAGAAATACTTGGACTTGAATATGCCACTTTCTTTGGTGAAATCAGCACCTATGTAAGAGTGGACCACCTTATGGAAGGCATATATAAATCCATGAGTTTCGGCGTTATTATCTCATGGGTTTCCTGCTATATGGGCTATTATACCGGCGCGTCAGGATTCGGAGCTGAAGGAGTCAGCAAATCGACTACCCAGGCAGTTGTACTTTCGGCTGTAATGATCCTTGTATGGAACTATTTTATGACGGCTTTTCTTTTCTAGGATAAAAAGTGATTGAACTGAAAGACATACACAAATCCTTTGAGGAGAATGATGTCCTCAAGGGTATATCCATCAAAATTGAAAAAGGTGAGATACTTGTCCTTATCGGAATGAGCGGGTATGGAAAAAGCGTTATACTCAAACACGTTGTCGGCCTTTTAAACCCGGACAGAGGGGAAGTATTTGTAGACGGGCACCAGGTAAACAGGCTCAAGGGAAGTGCTTTGTCCGATTTACGCAGCCGTATAGGCTTTTTATTTCAGGGGGGCGCACTCTTTGAATCAATGACTGTTTTTGAAAATGTGGCATTCCCTTTAAAGGAAAAGGCCGGGCTTGATACATCGGTCATCGAAAAAAAGGTTTACAATGTTCTCGACCAGGTAGGGCTGAACGGCTCAGACAGTAAATATCCTTCACAGCTGAGCGGCGGAATGCAAAAGAGAGCGGCACTTGCAAGAGAACTGGTATGGGAGCCCGAAATAATGCTCTTTGATGAACCGACAACAGGTCTTGACCCTATTATAGGGCATGCAATCCTGAACCTCATCGAAGAAATACACAACCGTCTGCATTTTACAGGCATTATCATTACCCATCAACTGGAACGAGTCTTTAAGATAGTTGACAAGGTGGCAATGCTGCATGAAGGTGTAATTATAGAATCAGGCAGACCGGATGCTATACTGGCATCAGAAAATCCGCTGGTAAAGCAGTTTTTATCAGGAGATACGGAAGGCCCGATAAGTTACAGGTAAAATCGCCTGATAATTATGAGCATTTTTTACAAGGTTATTAATATTTAAATTAGATATGAATATCAGGAGCAATACATGAAAAAAATTGATCTTGAACTAGTCGTAGGTATATTTGTACTTGCAGGAATTCTTTGCCTTGGCTATATGTCAGTCAAACTGGCAAAAATGGAAGTATTCAGCGGCGATGGCTACGAATTATATGCGATCTTTTCAAATGCTGGCGGATTAAAGGAAGGATCGTCAGTTTTGATAGCCGGCATGGAAGTTGGAAGAGTCAAATCAATTACAATGGAAGATTATGAGGCGAAGATTACTATTACCTTGCCTAATTCTTTAAAAATACAGGAAGACGCCATAGCATCCATAAAGACAAGGGGCCTTATTGGTGAAAAATTCCTTGCCATTACACCCGGTGGTTCGGATACTGTCCTTTCATCGGGAGAACGCATCAGGGAAACCATGCCGGCAGTAGATATAGAAGAATTGATCTCAAATTATGTGTTTGGTAAAATATAAACATTTTTTACATGACAATCCATAAAGACCAGTAAGCATTAACCTTTTCGGTGTGGGTTTATTGGGGTTATCACAGTAAATAATCAAATTACATAAACAATGCACCATGCTATTATTCGGAGCGGATTTATTCCGCTCCTTTACCTGTATTATGATCAGGAGGAATTATGAAAAAAAATATATTTATTTGGCTCTCAATTGCCATTTTCATATTTATTTTATTTACTTTTACTGCCCAGGCCGGGGTTGCTACCGACCGTATAAAGACAGCAACTGACAAACTGCTTGAAATAATAAACAACCATGATCTTGATCCGCCTGAGATGGCAGATAAGAGAGAGCGCATGATCAGGGAAACGGTGGATACTGTTTTTGACTGGCGCGCTTTTTCTCAGAGGGCACTGGGAAGACACTGGAGAAAGCTTGGCAAAGAGGAAAAAAGCGAATTTATTACTCTGTTCGGGCAATTGATTGAACGTACATACATGGATAAGACCAGGCAATACTCGGGCCAGCAGATGAATTATATCAGTGAAGAAATGGAAGAAAAATACGGAATTGTTAATGCAGAGGTGGCAATGAAAAATGAAGCGAATATTGCCATTCAATTCCGTGTTCTTAAAAAAAATGAAACATGGTTTGTTTATGATGTGTATGTAGAAGGTGTCAGCCTCGTTAACAATTACAGGGTTCAGTTTAATAAAATCATGACAAAATCAGGTTATGGTGAACTGGTAAGCAAGCTGAAAACAAAACTGGATGAAAAAAAATAAATAGCTGCAAATGATTTTAAAAAAGGAGTTGAAATATTATGAACAAAATACCGGCCATAACGATACTGGCTATCGTCCTGTTAATACTGCCTGTCAGCAATCTATTTGCTGATTCAAAATCTGATATCAGCAATAAAAGAAATTCTGCTGCATATAATAAAAATAGCCTTATTATTCTTGCTCAGGCAAATACATCAGGTTCAGATTTCGATGATGATTCATTTGACGATGAGTTTATGGATGACTTTGCAGACCTTGAAGAGCCCCATCAATCCATTGCAGATCCGTTGGAACCTTTCAACAGGGCTATGTTTCATTTTAATGACAAGCTTTATTTCTGGACACTCAAACCGGCCGCCAGAGGTTATAGCGCTGTTGTGCCCGAACCTGCAAGAAAGGGCGTAAAAAACTTTTTTACAAATCTTTCATTTCCTGTCCGTTTTGTCAGCTGCATTTTTCAGGGAAAGTTTAAAGGCGCCGGAACTGAGTTCAGCCGGTTCCTGATAAACTCAACTATCGGTCTCGCAGGTTTCATGGACACGGCAGCAAATAAGTTTAACATGAAGGAATATGATGAAGATCTGGGCCAGACACTCGGATCATATGGTATTGGTCATGGCTTTTTTATCAACTGGCCTTTTTTGGGTCCCTCAAGTGTCACAGATACTATAGGATCAGTCGGCGACGCATTTCTGGAACCCCTGAATTATGTTGATATGAAGACAAAATATGATATCGCATTACAGGGATTTAAACTTGTCAATAAAACATCCTTAAGAATTGGCGAGTACGAAGACCTTAAAAAGGCTGCTCTTGATCCTTACGTTGCCTATAGAGATGCCTATTTCCAGTACAGACAGAACGAGATTAAAAAATAGCCCGGAATAAAAAAAGGGCATCCCGGTTTAACCCGGAATGCCCCTGTTAGTTATTATCGAAGACTAAACCCGACTCACATTTACAGCCTTGGGACCTCTTTCACCATCTTCAACTTCGAATGTTACCTCTTCCCCCTCATTAAGAGACCTGTAGCCGTCCGAATTGATCGAAGAGAAGTGAACAAAAAGATCGGGACCATCTTCCTGCTGAATAAAACCAAAACCTTTTCTGTTGTTAAACCATTTTACTGTTCCGTTTGCCAATGCTTTAATACCTCCTTTGAAACTTTCTTCATCCGGGTCTCCCCGGTAGTGAGTTAAAGCCGGATTAATCCGATTAAGACAAATCCAACTAATACAACCTCGGATTTAGTTTTATGCAGAACATTAAGCTAAATCCTGCATAAATAAGCATTAGAAGTATAGTGATTAGCTTGAAAAAGGTCAACACTAATCTTTTTTTATCGGCCATTCACCTCGCTCTACAAGCACTTCCTTGTATGCTGCAAGCGCCTCATTAACCGTAGGCATACCGGCATATGTAGAAAGCTGAAAAAAAACCTCTGCAAGTTTTTCAGGATCACATCCCACATTCAATGCCCCGTTAATATGAAGTTTCAGTTCGTCTGTCGCCCTGAGCGCAGCAAGCATGGCGCATGCAGTCATTTGTCTTTCTGCAAGAGTTAACACTGTTCTGGAATATAATTTACCGGTTATATGCAAAGACAGATCATTTGCAAGGTCACGATCGAATTCTTTCCACAGTTTGTATGGGGGATCCATTTTTATACCCTTGCTGAACAGTTTTGCCGCGGTTTCCTGTGTCTTTTTTTTCAGTTCTTCATCCATAAAATTCCTCCCGGGATTTTCTTTCATTCTAAATACTATGTACTATGATACAGACCTGGTGGTTATAATCCTGGTTTTGCCTGGCCTGTATCAAGTAAATAAATAGCAATCACTTCACCAAAAGGTAGTTTTTTAGAATATGTAACTTCCTTCTCTTTTTCAAGTATTCAAAACAACCCAAAATCCGACATTGAATCATGGCAGGCCTCTAGATTTTAAATTTCAAGTCAAAAAAAAGAATATAGGTGGCCTGAGCTATCTCTTTTTCACGATTACGTTCACAAATTTACTCTATCAGCTGAGCATGTGACAATATACCATTCCTC
>JASFHE010000065.1:0-15930 GCA_050123415.1 Desulfobacteraceae bacterium
TTGTATTAGTTTTTTGGGTTCCGACCACCAATGGATCATTCTATATTAAAAGAAGTCAGGATTTTTGCGGGACCTGACACCTTTTATATCCCGCACAAATATATAACCACACATAAAAACAGGCTATACAATAACACCGGAATAAATGGTACTTTTCACGGATTTGCAACATTTTTATAGGAATGAGGAGTGCATCCAATCTTGTTTTTAAATGCCCTCACAAAATAGGAATCGTCCTGAAAATTCAGCTCCCAGGCGATCTCGGAAACAGACAGGGATGAATACAGCAGCAGTCTTTTAGCTTCGAGGAATACTCTGTTTTGGATAAAGTTTTTTGCGGATATGCCATAATGATGTTTAACCACATCGTTCAAATGCCCGGCAGATATATGGAGTTTGTCAGCATAAAAACCTACTGAATGATGGGACTTGAAATTCTGGTTTACTATTTCTCGAAACTCAAAAACATAACTGCCTGAAGCCGGTTCCGAATGGGAATTCGATTTAAGGTATTGCCGGTTCAGCCAGCATAAGGCCTGATACAGCAGGGCCCTCAATATGTGATTATCTTTTTTATCATGCTTAATAATTTCCTCCTCGATGTTCTCAAGCACGGTTTTAAAACAGGTAAAATCCTGAGCAGTCAAAGAAAGAACGGGTTCATGACATATGGTATTAAAATAAGATAATCGCGGAACGAATTCCGAATCATTAAAAAAGGCGCCCAAAAATTCTTCTTCAAAAATCAGAACCAATCCTTTGGGAACCTTTTCAATCTCCCATTTACGAACCTGCATCGGAGAGGTAAAAAATATTTTTCGAGGAACAATGTCAAAACTTAATTCATCAAGGCGGAATGATCCTTTTCCTTCGGTAATAAGCGTAATATCATAGTATGACAATACATGTGGCTTACCACCGATAATGTATTTTTCAAGGGTTTCGAGTCTTATCAGATCTATAAGCAGTTCAGATCCATATTTGGTTTTAAAAAAGTCGTAATGATCCATATTAAAATACAATCATTTTTCAAGCCTGTAGAACTTATGTTCATATCGCTGAAGCAGATCATCAAACTCTTCAATAAGTTTAACCAGCTCTTCATAGGGCAGCTTATGAAGTTTCAACATTCTCTCCATGCGCCGGTGAGTCGGAATTACATGACGGTCCGGGCGATGGGGCGGTTCAACAATCGTAACATCCTTTGGCGATGTACCCTCATAGCATGTGATACTTGGAATCGCAGCGACATTATCGCTAAAAGACGCATATTTTTTATCAGAACGATAAATGGTCATGGCATCCCGGAGGCAGCGGACAATATGAGTAGGGCTTGACACGAGAATTATGCGATCAACCGAGTGCTCGGCAAAAACATTTCCCGCCTCCTCAATCTCCTGCGGTGTTGTTGTCGACTTAACGTCCAGAACCAGACTATTGAAAAACCGGGTTTCAATTTCTTTCCGCGTGTCTTCATTTTGAATATCTTTACAGCGTTTTGAGAAGACAGAAAATTTCTCCAGTTCATTAAAATTGTCCTTCAACATTTCACATGAATATTCGGCTTCGAGTAACTCACCCCTGGATTGTCCTCCAAAACGATATTCTTTTTTCGACGCCCCTGTGCCAAATACAACAACGGATGCATCATACTCGTATGCGAGCAGAACACCCAGCGGAATCCTGCCGAAGGCGTCGGGCGGATCACCCCATGCTATGCAGCGCCAGTTCTCAGCTCCCAGGTTACAGCCGTGGACCAGTATTCCGGTTTTCATATAATGCCTCTATTCTAAAATGTCAGTTTAAACCTGGCTCCGCTATTTTCCAGGTTGGACGCCCTGATGAATCCTCCGTGGTAAGCCATTATCTGCCGGGTCAGCGCCAGACCTATTCCGCTGCCTTCCGGCTTTGTTGTAAAATATGGTACAAATATCTTGTTTAAAATATCTTCTTTTATGCCGGGGCCATTATCAGTAACTTCAATTGTTACCCGGCCCCGCTGATTAAGGCAGGATACAAGTCTTATCTCACCATCCTGCTGATCTGCCAGTGCCTGCTCTGCATTTCGTAATAAATTAATAAGCGCCTGTTCAATCTGTTCCGGGTCTATACTTAATTCAAGGCCCGATGGGGTAACTTCGGTTACCAGTTTTACATTGCTGTCTGGATTATTCGCCTTAGCGATTTGTGTCACATGGTTCAACAGGTCCTGAACACGGGTTGCCTTTTTATCAGGTTTTGGCAGCCGTGTAAGTTGCCTGAAGTTGGTTACAAACTGCATAAGATTCCCTGCCCTTCTGGACATGGTCATCGCGGCAGTACTGATCTTTTCGATTTCCCCTTTTTGCGGATTACTTTCGGGAAGCTCTTGAATTACATCTCCGGCTATATCTGCTGTAGTCTGAGCCAGAGAAGCAACCGGTGTTATGGAATTCATTATCTCATGAGTCAAAACCCTTACCAGGTCCTGCCACGCGTTTAACTGGGTGGATTCAAGTTCTTCTCCTATATCCTGAAGGCTGAATAGCTTTTCCGTACCTTTGTTCCCTGTAACCTCCATCAGCCCAAGGGAGAGCTGGGTATCCAGTCCGTCTATGGAAATCTTTACCACAGGTCTCTCACCCGCCTTACAGATAAGGAGCTGTTCATAAAAATCTTCACCATATTGTTTTATGTCAGATAGCTTTGTGGGCTGGGGTGTTCCGAAAAAACGCCTCGCTGCATTGTTTAACAATACAAGACTTCCATCCTGTTTAACTGTCATTAACGGAACCGGAATATGGTTGACAACCGCGCGCATATGAGAGAGCTCCGCCTCCTGTGTTATGCGCGTTTTTCTAAAATTTTCCAGGATAAGGGTAAGGGATTCACCAAGGGATTTAAAACCGGCGCCGGTATCTTCAAACTCAAAACTCTGGTTAAAGTCCGTATATTTCGCTGATGCAAGAAATCGCGCTACTTCCCGGTTTGTCCTGGAAAGGAAAAACCATAATTCATAGATAAGACCTATTACAATTACAAATATCAAAAAGGTTACAACATGATATCGAGGGTTATTAAAGGCATAAACAAATCCGGCAATACCCAGGCTGAGAGCAGCTAGTCTAAACATTATAAACAGTCCGAAATGTTTAAATGCCATATTTTTCCATCCTCCTGTACAGGGCGGCACGAGTTAAACCCAGATCTTTTGCCGCCTTGCTTATTACATAACGGTTTTTCCTGAGGGCCTCGAGAATCGTTTTATATTCAAGGCGTTCAAGGTTCAGATCATTTTCATCTGATACCTCGGAACCTTCCGATTCATCCATATCCGTTACGCCTTCCTCTTTTTCAGTAGGTACATGTTCAGGCGAAACATATTTCTCGGAGCTAATGTACTGGTTTTCGAGCTGAAAATCCTCAGGGATCAGATATTTCTCTCTTGAAAGAATAACTGCGCGTTCAACAGCATGCCTTAACGCTCTGACATTCCCGGGCCACTGGTAGCGCGCGAGAAGGTCCATGGTTTCCGGGCTGATCATTTTTTCAGATTTAGAGTATTTATTACAGTAAAAGGTAACATAGTGGTTTACAATGTCCGTTATATCTCCGGGGCGGTCCCGAAGAGGCGGGAGATTTATTTCCACAGTATTGAGTCTGAAAAGCAGATCCAGACGAAAGTGTTTGGGATCACTCAATTCTTCCCGCGGCATGTTTGTAGCAGCAATGATACGCACATCCACCGGTGAAGATTTACTTGATCCAACCTGTGAAACCTCCCTCTTTTCAAGGACAGAAAGTAACTTTACCTGGAGGTGCAAAGGTATGTTGCCAATCTCATCAAGAAACAGGCTGCCGCCATTGGCGGCCTCTATGTAACCTATGCGGTCTTCCTTTGCATCGGTAAAGGCCCCTTTTTTATGACCGAACAGTTCGGACTCAAACAGGGTTTCGGATATTGAGCCTAAATCCACAGGAATAAAAACCTGGTCTTTTCGTTTTGACTGGCTATGGATTTCCCGTGCGATTAATTCCTTGCCTGTACCGTTTTCTCCAAGGATAAGCACATTGGCATCCGTAGGTGCAGCCCTCCCAACCAGTGACAGCAGGTTCTTCATTGCCGGGCTGTTGCCGATAATGTTCTGCTTTTTCTGGCCGGTCACCTCGCTTAAAACACGGTTACTCTTGCGCAGCCTTGATGCCTCATTGCGGCTCTTCCGCAGTTGCAGTGACGCAGAAATGGTTGCAAGGAGCCGTTGATTGTCCCAGGGCTTGACTACGTAATCCGCGGCGCCAAGTTTCATGGCTTCAACAGCAGCGTTCAGACTGCCGTGGGCGGTAATCATAACCACAACTGCCTCGGGATCTATCTCCTTGATCTTTTCCAGCCACTGCATCCCCATCACTCCGTCAGACTGTCCCGGATGAAAATTCATATCCAGCAGGATCACATCAAAATTTTCTTTTTTCATCAGACCGGGGACATCTTCCGGCTTTTCACAGGTAAAGACCGACTGATAATGCCGTTCCAGCAGATAACGGGCGGAAATTAAAATATCCGGGTTATCATCAACAACCAGTATTTTTTCTTTTTGCATCATATTTACCTTGAAGAATGTTCGTTTTCGCACAAAAGAAATGTCCGATATCGGACATAATAAATCCCAACGTTTTTGTCAATATCCTATTTTTACTGTTAATTCTTGAGGTTAACTTAATGGCATGAGCATTGCTCTAAAAAATCAGCAATACAAAAAACCGGAGGCAGCTAATCATGTTCATTAAAGAAAAAGTAAAATTGGTTTCATATCTGTTACCAGTAGTTGTTTTATTACAATGCATTCTTTTTTCCGGGTGCTATCACTTTATAAGCGAAGAGGAAATTTACTCTATCGAGGTGTCTCCTGAAACATTTCAGCAGATAGACACCATAGAATTAAAAGAAGCAAAAGAGACGGAGGAAGAACAGGAGATTGATCTTGATAAAGACATAGACCCCCCGCCATTAGAATTCAGTCTTTCACTTGAAGAGTGCAGGGCATTGACACTTGAAAACAATCTGGATCTCAAGGTCGAGCTTATTAATCCCACAATTGCTGCTGAGCAGGTAACCCAGGAGGAAGCAGGTTTCGAAGCGATTTTTAACAGCCAGTCTGTTTACTCCAAATCCAACTCTCCGACTTCATCATCACTTGAAGGCAGTGAGGAAGAAATCGCCTATACAAACATGGGTGTCAGCCTGCCTCTCAGAACAGGGGGAGAGATATCTGTAGATTTACTTGATTATAAATATAAATCAAACAATATTTACCAGACACTAAATCCCTCACTTTCATCTCAGCTATCTGCATCAATAAGTCAGCCATTGCTTCGCAACGCAGGTAAACGGGTAAGTACATACGCGATCCGTTTGGCAGAGTATAACAGTCAGATTGTAAGCGCCCAGACAAAACTTGCGGCTATCAAGATTGTCGCTGATGCGGATAAGGCCTACTGGAACCTGTATGCAGCACGCAGATTACTGGATGTTCGTAAACAACAGTATGAGCTGGCAAAAAATCTCTTTGAGCAGACTGAGCGTCTTGTGGATGTCGGAATAAAACCCGAAATTGACCTTCTCCGGGCAAAGGCCGGCGTTGCCGAAAGACTTGAAGGAATTATAACGGCCGAGAATAGTGTCAGGAAGGCCGAACGCATCCTTAAACAAACCATTAACAAGGCCGGTATGGATACGGATTCGGAAACAGTAGTGATCCCGTCTACTGAACCCGATCCTGTCAAATATGAGTTGGATAAACAGGAGATGATAAAAAATGCAATAGAAAACCGGATGGACATGCTGGAACTGGAACTCAGGCTTGCGCATGAATCGAGTACTATTGATTACAGGCGGAACCAGATACTGCCTCTCGTAACAATGAAATATAAATACAATATTAATGGTCTAGGCGCAGACAGGGGGGACTCATATGATATGCTTTCAGATAACCTGTATAATGATCACTACTTTGAATTGAAGTTTTCCATACCCCTTGGGAACGGGGCGGCAGAAAGCAAGCTGAATCAGGCGATATTTGAGCGGAACAGACGGCTTGTCACCAAAGAAAGTAAAAAGGCCCGGATTCAAATGGAAGTATTAAACCAGATCGATCAGCTTGAGGCAACATGGCAAAACATAATGGCAAGCAGGCAGACGACAATCCTCCGGGATCAGCAGTACAAGGCGGAAAAACGTCAGTATGAGCTTGGGAGGCTGACAGCCACTGACGTCCTTGAGGCACAGGCGGCCCTCGCGGATGCCCAGAGAGTGGAGATTGTTGCTCTCACACAATATCAGATAGCCCTTGTTGACCTGGCATATGCGACCGGAACCCTTCTTGGCGCAGCTAAGGTTGAATGGGTACCTGTTGTGCAGGGGAATTAAAATATGTTCGTTTTCGCACAAAAGAAATGTTCGATATCGTACACGTTAACGCCTGTCAATTTTGTCAAAAATCTATTTGTTCAACTAATTCAGGTAGATATCTTTGTGGCATGGTCATTGCTCTATTAGAATAGCAATACCGGAAATAAAACAATAATTCATAATCATCAGAGGTCATGGGTAAAAATGTTAAATCAAAATAAAATCGTCACGGATGAGCAAAGCACAAACCAGACGCCTTTTAAATCTCAGGTAAGAACGCTGGCGGGTTCGGGTGCCGCAATGGATGAAAAGATCGAAAATCCCAGAAAGAAATGGAAATATATTTTTCTTGGTATAGGAGCCCTGATAATCATTGCTGCTATAGTCTGGTCAGTCAAAAGTCTCAAGGGAGACCGCTCTTTCAGAGTACAGGCCGATACCCTCACAATATCTTCGGTTACCACCGGTATATTTGAAGACTATATCCCCATAAGGGGTAGAATTGTGCCCCGTACTACTTTTTTTCTGGATGCCATCGAAGGCGGTAGAGTTGATGAGGTTTATGTTGAAGACGGAGATATCCTGAAAAAGGACGATCTTATCATCAGTCTCTCAAACAGTACTTTACAACTAAATGTGACAAACGCAGAGGCTCAGGTTGCAGAGCAGTTAAACAATATGCGCACCATAGAACTCAACCTTGAACAGAACAGATTAAATAATGCACGGTCTATTCTGGAAATAAGACATCAAATAGACAGCCTGAAAAGAGACCTGGAAGGAGACCGGCAGCTGGGAAAAGAAGGGTTCATGAGCAAACGGGAATTGCAGGATAAAGAAAAAGAGCTTGTCTACCAGCAGGCGCGTCTTAAACTTGCTCTTGAAAGCAAAGAAACAGATGATCGTTTACAGAAGCAGCAGCTTAAAGCGCAGCGTATAGCCACTGACCGTCTTGAGAAGAACCTTGCTACTGCCAGACAAAATCTTGATGAATTAAACATTCGCGCGACTATCTCAGGGAAACTTTCAGGATTTGATGCTGAGGTGGGGCAGAGCATAATACCCGGCGGACGCATAGGACAGATCGATATCCCGGATCAGTTCAAGCTGCAGGCTGATATTGATGAGTTCTATATAAACCGTGTGGACATAGGCCAGTCAGTTACTTATCAACACAATGGCAAAACCTATCCGGCAGATGTTAAAAAAATATATCCCCAGGTTACTAACGGTCAGTTTCAGGTGGATATACAATTTACTGAGAATCAGCCGCCCGAATTAAGGCGCGGCCAGACCCTCCAGGCCAAGCTGACACTGGGCGATGAATCCGAGGCAATTCTTATTCCCAATGGATCATTCTACCAGGACACAGGCGGCAACTGGATATTTGTCACTACCCCGGATGGTTCAGAGGCCATAAAACGCAATATAGTACTTGGAAGGCGTAACAGTTCCTACATAGAAGTAGTCGAGGGCCTTACACCCGGAGAAAAGGTAGTGACTTCATCCTACAGCGGGTTTGATGAGATTGATCGGCTGAAGATAAAGGGTGGAGAATAACAAAATCGAGGAAACAGGGGAGATAACATCAAATGGATATTTTAAAAAAGCCCAGTCCAACATGGTATAAGGAAAACTTTACCCTGGCAATGAAAGACGCGACCTGGGTAGAAAACACCCTGAATGAAGTCGATTTTATAATTGATATTATGGAACTGTCAGGTTCCGAAAGAATTCTGGATTTGGCCTGTGGTTTCGGGAGGCATTCTATTGAATTAGCCAGAAGGGGTTTTTCAGTAGTAGGAGTTGATATTGCACCTGACTTAATTAAAGAGGCGAATAGAATAGCTAGCGCAGAAAAACTCGGCACTGAATTTATCTGTGCCGAGTTAAGAGACCTTTCATTTAATAATGAATTCGACGTTGTTCTGAATATGGGTGAGGGAGCTATCGGCTATCTTGAAGACGATAACGAGAACCTTAAGATCTTTGATTTAATCGCCTCTTCTCTAAAACCCGGCGGCAAGCATTTTATGGAAATACTAAATGCTGAACATGCTGAAGCGTTTTTTCCCAAAAAGTCATGGTACATCGGTGAAAAGGTTCTGGCTATTGAGGAATATCTCTGGGATGAAGATGACCGCCGAATGTTATTTAGCGGCTGGGGATTTAGATTCGGGGAAATCGCAAAAAAGCCGGATGCTGATGACATAACACCAAGCTCAAGCATACGCGCCTATTCAATCAGCGAGGTAGAAGAAATGTTGACGTCGAAGCAAATGACCATCATGAAAACATATGGAAATTCATTCGGTCAATTCAGCAAGGATCAGCAGGTTTCAAACCGGGAAATACAGTTGCTGGTTTATTCACAAAAAAATAAGTAACTGCAACGATACTATCTTTTATTAAAAAAGGAGAAATTAACAATGTTAAAAATGCACGGAATCACAAAAGTTTACAGAACAACCGATATCCAAACCACAGCACTTAACAACATCAATCTTGAAGTTAACCGCGGAGAGTTCGTAGCGGTAATGGGGCCATCAGGCTGCGGCAAGTCCACATTGCTCAACATCGTCGGCATGCTGGATAATCCCACAAAGGGAGAATATTATTTTAATGATGAAAACATTGCCGGTTACAATGAGTCAAAGTTGTGTGACATAAGAAAGCATAATGTTGGTTTTATATTCCAGTCCTTTAACCTGATAGACGAACTTTCAGTATTTCAGAATGTTGAGCTTGCCCTTCTTTATCATAGCATTCCCTCAAAGGAACGCAGGGAACGTGTAGAAGCAGTAATGGACAAGGTTGGTATTGCCCATCGGGCAAAGCATATGCCGAGCCAGTTATCAGGCGGTCAGCAGCAGAGGGTAGCAGTTGCACGTGCTGTTGTGGGCAACCAGGCGCTTATACTTGCAGATGAGCCAACAGGAAACCTGGATTCAGCTCATGGGCAGGAAGTAATGGAAATGCTCCAGCAGCTTAATGATGAGGGCACCACAATCATAATGGTAACCCACAGCCAGTCCCATGCAGATTTTGCCAAGCGTACAGTCAACCTGTTTGATGGATCAGTCGTTACACAGAGCAGGCGCGTTGATCAGGAGGTTGCGGAACAGAGGGTTAGCGCAATATAGCGCGATGTCGCTGGATACTGGCCATAAAAAACAACTCTTTTTCCTCCCATATACAAAGCGTTGATCCCGAGGTTTTATTAGGGATAGCCAGTATCCAGTAACCAGAATCCAGTCGAAGATCCCGAGTTTTGTTCGGGGAGGCTGGTATCCAGTATCACGTAACAACAGGTAAAAACATAGCACTTAAAGTAAAGTTATTCCCTGCCAATAAAAATGGCTAGGCACCTTCGGAGGCCATCATGTTAAAAAACTATTTCATAACAGCAATAAACAATTTGATCAAAAATAAGCTATACAGTGCAATTAATATCGTAGGCTTGGCAATAGGCCTTTCAGCATGCCTTATAATTGCCCTTTATGTCATGGATCAATACTCCTATGACAAACAATGGAAAGACTCGGACAAGATATATCGGGTGAATTATTCGGTGCAATTGCCGGGAAAGGAACGCATGAAGTATGCTTTAGCCTCTTTACCGGTCATGCCTGCACTGCAAGAATATTTCAAGGATAAAATCGAGCAAATCGCCCGGACCTTTGAGGGATTTGGGGGAACCGTGGTCATCGATACTGGAACCACCAAATTTAGAGACAGAATGGTGAGTGTCGATCCCTCCTTTATCGAGATGTTCCAGTTCAAGGTCCTCGCGGGGAGTCTGGAAGATACACTCGCAGACAGGAACAATATTGCATTAAGCGAGATAGCCGCCAGGCGCCATTTCGGTAACCAGGACCCCATCGGAAAGATGATAACCATAGACCTCGGGAGTAATTTCAAAGTCGATAAAAAGGTAACCGCCGTATACCGCATTCCGGGCAACACGGTTTTAGATGACATACCCTTGTTGGGCCTGTTGGACGATACGAATCTCCCTCCAGCCCTAACACATTGGTTCAATACTATTAGTGGCACATATTTTAAACTGAAAAAAGGCATTGATATTGAGACCCTGAGATCTCTCACCCCCGCGTTTATCGACCGGAATATCGATATTTCCCGTTTCATATCCGATCCCACCAAGAAAGCCAGTGATTTCATTTCACTGGATTTTCAGAGACTGGATACCGCACATCTTGATTCGCCCTGGGATGTAGAAAGGGCGGGTGGAAATAAAGCAGTGGTTATGTCTTTCGCCGGTATATCCCTGCTCATCCTCTTAATCGGTTGTATCAACTTCACGATCCTCACTACCGCGAAAGCCACTCAACGGGCCAGGGAAGTAGCCATGAGAAAGGTCGCGGGCGCGAAGAGAAAACAACTGATTATACAGTTTATCGGCGAATCTACATTTATTGTATTTCTGTCCATGATACTGTCCATAGGTGTGGTTGAAATAATGCTCCCCGTATTCGAATCCATAGTGGGCAAATCCTTTTCATTGAACTACACTTCGCCATCTACTTTTCTGCCTTTATTGGCCCTGCTCCTTATTGTGGGTATAAGCGGTGGCCTGTATCCCGCATTTGTTCTTTCCGGCTTCAGGCCCGGAGACACCCTCAAGGCGAATCAGTCAAAGGAAACCCGCGGTTCCATTTCGCTCAGGCAAGTGCTTGTAATATTCCAGTTCAGTGTCTCCATAATTCTTATTATCTCCACCGGTGTGATTTATGCGCAAATAAAATATAGTATGAACCGCGACCCTGGCTACGATAAAAATAATTTACTGGTCATTGACGGATTGGCTTCGAATGAAAAGATTAGAGGCAAAATCGATGTTCTCAAACAGGAACTGTTAAATCTTGCCGACATCTCAGATGTAAGCGTATCAGAGTTTCAGCCCAGCCATCAAATGGAGAGTAATTATGCTCCTTTTACGCTCCCCGGTCATCCGGAGACAACTTATATGAAAGCTAGAATGTACATTGATGATGATTATTTCAAAACATATCGGATACCCATAATCACGGGCAGGGATTTTTCCATGGATCGTGATCTCTCCGAACCAAAATTTAATGTGATGACATCGGATATGAGCGGAAGGGAGTCAACGGAAATTCTCGAAAGAAACGCTGTCATCAATGAAAGCGCAGTGAGAGAATTCGGTTTTACCAGCGCGGAGGATGCCGTTGGAAAAGTCATCTCGATCACTCTCAACAATATCAATTACACGATTATCGGCGTGGTTGCCGATAATCACCTGTTCAGCATAAATGCCCCGCCGAGAACGGAAGTATATATGCTTAATCTGCTTAACCAGTTCGCAACCAATGTCATGACTGTTCGTTTCAAAGGATCTCCCAAAAAGATATTAACACAGGTCAAATCCGTCTGGAAAAATGTGGCGGGCGATGAGGAGATATCCACGGTTTTCGTGGACCAACTGGTCGCCAGGGAATTTAAACAGGAAAAGACTGAAGAAAATATCATTGTCAGTTTTTCCATACTTGCTATTCTTATTGCCTGCATGGGACTGTTTGGTTCTGCCTCCTTTACTGTTGAAAAGCGTACCAAGGAAATAGGTTTGCGAAAAGTAATGGGGGCTAAAGTAAAAAACATTGTCAGCCTGCTTCTCTGGCAGTTTTCAAAGCCTGTTCTGATGGCAACCATTATTGCATGGCCTGTCGCCATATTCGTCATGCAATACTGGCTTGAACGATTTACCTATCGGTTTAATTCTTTGTTGATGATTCCAATCTGTCTGGTTTCAGGATTAATAGCGCTGGCTATTGCATGGTTTACTGTAGCTGGGAATACAACACGGGTGGCAAAGAGCAGGCCTATTAAGGCATTACGATATGAATGATTTTAATTCAAAAATTCAACGTTCAATATTCAAGGTTAAAAACTCTGGAAAAACAACAATGATACTGGATACTGGTTAAAACAAAAAAGGCTTTAAGCTTTTAACTTTGAATCTTTGAATTTTTAAACTTTGAATCGATCCGAAAGGAGCGGCTATGTTAAAAAACTACATCACAACAGCAATAAACAATCTACTTAAAAACAAACTCTACAGTGCAATTAATATTATAGGTTTAGCAATAGGTCTTTCCGCCTGCATAGTAATTGCACTTTATGTCAGGGACCAATACTCCTATGACAGGCAATGGAAAGATTCAGACAGGATATATCGGGTAAATATTTCACAGCAAGAGCCGGGAAAGGCGCCTACATGGTTTTCTTCAAGCCCTTTACCTGCAATGCAGGCACTGGAAGAATACTTCAAAGGCAATTTTGAACAGATCGCCCGGACCTTTACCGGCGATGGCGAGTTGACCATTGACATAGGTACTGACAACTTTAAAAGCGGACTTGCAAGAGTAGATCCTGCCTTTATTGATCTTTTCCAATTAAAGGTCATCGCAGGAAGCCTGAAAGATACCCTCACAAGCGCAACCAATGTCGCATTAAGCGAGGAAACAGCAAGACGCCATTTCGGGAGTCAGAACCCCATTGGAAAAATGATAACAATAAGTGCCCAAAATACCAAAGTCGATTACAAGGTAACCGCCGTATATCGGATCCCTGGAAATACGGTTCTTGATGATATACCAATAATATCTCTTCTTGATGAGACACGTATCCCTCAATCAATGAACCACTGGTTTTATGATCCTTGCCACACATATATTAAACTGAAAGCAGGCGTAGACATTGAAACCATGAAACCTCTCCTGCCTGCATTTATAGACCGGAATATCGATATTTCAAAATTCTTTTCAGATCCGGATCTTAAGGCAAGCGATATGATGTCAATGGAATTCCAGAGACTGGATACCGCACATCTTGATTCCACCTGGGATAAAACCAGAGCCGGCGGGAACAAGACAGTGGCCATGTCTTTCGCCGCTATATCCTTGCTTGTCCTTTTAATAGGATGCATCAACTTCACGATCCTTACTACCGCAAAGGCTTCACAACGGGCAAGAGAAGTTGCCATGAGAAAAGTCGTGGGCGCAAAGAGAAAACAGTTGATTATGCAGTTCCTCGGTGAATCCACATTTATTGTGTTACTTGCAATGATCTTATCCATGGGCCTGGTTGAGTTAATGCTGCCGATATTTGAATCAATAGTGGGTAAAACCCTTTCATTTAACTACTTTTCTCTCAATGCAATTCTGCCTCTACTGGTAATGCTGATCATCGTGGGTATAAGCGGAAGTTTGTACCCGGCATTTATTCTTTCAGGTTACAGGCCCGGTGATACCCTGAAGGCAAATCAATCCAAAGAAACCAGTGGATCAATGTCACTGAGATATGTGCTGGTTATTTTCCAGTTTTGTATTTCAATTATTCTTATTATAGCAACAGGAGTTATCTTTATACAAACGCGGTACAGTTTGAACCGGGACCCGGGGTATAATAAAGATAATTTATTAATAATAAACCAAATGTATAGAGAAGAGTTTAAAGGAAAATTTGAGCCATTAAAAAATGAATTATTAAACCTGGCAAATGTGTCAGATGTATGTTTTTCAGAACTGCAGCCGAGTCAACGAAGTCAGTATAGCATTGGTTTTACACATCTCGGTCGTCCGGGAACCTCATATGGTACGTTCAGAAATGGTGTCGGTTATGACTATTTTTCAACGTATCAAATCCCTGTTGTTGCAGGTAGAAATTATTCTATTGAGAGGGATCTCCCGGATCCGGTATTTAATGTAATGACCGGCACTATTAATGATAATGAAGACAAAGAGCTTGTCGAAAGAAATATCATTCTTAATGAAAGTGCGGTCAGAGAACTGGGTTTTAACAATAAGGAAGATGCTATAGGTAAAATTATAAACTCAACGACTTACAGCAATACCAATTATACTATTATCGGTGTTGTTGCGGATAACCATCTATTCAGCATAAATGCACCGCCACAAGCGGTAGCATACTTGCTTAAACCGAACAACATTGGTGTTGTTGCTGTGCGTTTTAAAGGTTCTCCCCACAAAATATTAGAGCAGGTTAAGTCAGTATGGAACAAAGTTATGGGTGATGCAGAAATATCCTATAATTTTGTTGACCAACTACTCGCCGGGGAATTTCAACAGGAACAGACAGAAGTGAGAGTACTAATCAGCTTTTCTTTGCTGGCCATTGTTATTGCCTGCATGGGATTGTTCGGTTCAGCTTCATTCACAGTGGAACATCGCACCAAAGAAATAGGCCTGCGTAAGGTTATGGGGGCCAAGGTCAAAAATATAGTGAGATTACTTCTCTGGCAGTTTTCTAAACCCGTGCTGATAGCAAACATTATCGCATGGCCAGTTGCCATATTTGCAATGCAAAGCTGGCTCGAACGATTTCAATACCGAATTAATCCCTTGTTAATGATTCCAATATGCCTGGTTTCGGGATTTATTGCGCTGGTTATTGCATGGTTTACAGTAGCCGGGAATACAACTCGGGTGGCAAAGAGCAAACCGATTAAGGCGTTGAGGTATGAGTGAAAAGAAATGATACCGGATGCTGGATACTGGATGCTGGATACTAGCAGTGTCTTATCATCCTTCGACTGTCATCTCGACCCCCGCTATAAAACAGTGGGATAAATTCCAGGAGAGATCTTGTTTTTAAATGAGTTTTAAAGATTTCTCCCGATGGTCGAAATGACATACAACGACATTACATCGCTGACATGACATATGTAAAAATCGTTTTTCTATCCAGTATCCAGCGACCAGTATCGAGTATCAGTTAGTAACTGGTAAGAACTTTGTAAAGTAATACATAACCAATTATAAAGATTTAAGGAGTCTAAGGAGACCCCCATGCTTAAAAATTACATCACAACGGCCATAAACAACCTGATCAAAAATAAACTTTACAGTACGATCAATATAGCAGGCCTGGCAATCGGCCTGGCGGCGTGCATTGTTATCGCACTGTATGTCAGGGACCAATACTCCTATGACAGGCAATGGAAAGATTCAGACAGGATATATCGGGTTAATTATTCGATGCAAGCGCCGGGAAGGGAAATCATGAAGTTTTCTAAGGCCCCTTTACCGGCTATGCCGGCACTGAAAGAATACTTCAAAGACGATTTTGAACAGACCGCCCGGACACTTTCCAGCGAGTTGACTATTAACATAGGTACTGACAGATTTCAAAGCAGTATTACAAGTGTAGATCCTGCCTTTATTGATATTTTTCAATTAGCGGTCGTCGCGGGAAGCCTGAAGGATACTCTCACGGGCATGACCAATGTCGCATTAAGCGAGGAAACAGCAAAACGTCATTTCGGGAATCAGGATCCCATCGGAAAGGTGATAACCATAAACACCGGGGGTATGAACGTTGATTGCAAGGTAACCGCTGTATATCGCATTCCGGGAAATACAGTTCTTGGTGATATACCAATAATATCTCTTCTTCCCCCTGAAAACTTTATCCCTCCGTACCAAAAAGGCTGGGAGAATCCTAATTGCAGTACATATATTAAACTGAAAGAAGGCATCGAT
>JASFHE010000066.1:0-15884 GCA_050123415.1 Desulfobacteraceae bacterium
TTCGGCATTCTCCTCACCCGTATATCCATGGTTTCAGCAAGGCCCAAGGTTTCCTTGGACGAAAAAAGAAGGAAGCAATAAAAACTGAAAGGAGGTAACGTGGAAAATAGAAAGCAGATATGTCGATTGGTGGGAAGCATTTAAAGGTGACGAGTGGGACTGTTTGGGTCGCTATGTAATGGAGGAGGAAAAAGGAGAATGGTCTGAAGATAATCTGGAGGGCATTGAGCTTGACGATTACATGCCGATTTACAACTATGCTTATCCACTCCATTTGAGCGCCTTAGAGGAAGATAAAATCATAAGGATATGTCAGGAAACAAATTGCACTGTTGTTAAGAATACTGAAGACGATAAACTGTATCTTGCTTTGTGTGGTTGTGGAATGGATATGTCCCAGGATATCGCCTTAGCTTATATGATAGCCAATGCCTATGGAGATAAAAAATATGGTCGCATCCCTGACCACATGCTTTTTGAAGTATACAAATCAGGCGCGTTAAGTGTCAGCTTTGAAAAATTTAAGTATATTAGAAAAGCATTAATTGAAGGCTTTGAGAGTCTTAAACGAAGTTGCGAGATAGAGATTGAAAGGCTGAAAAAAACAACAAGTAAAGAATAGGATGGTTTGTCAAAAAGATTGTGTGAGTTGCGGTTGTACTGAATACGATGTCAGATACAGAGACTCCGAAAAAGAATGGTACTGTGAAACCTGCTACAAAGAAGTGAGCAACTAATGATTTCTCTTTATTTGTTTTATTTTTATTTTTTAAAATCTCCCATATAAACTATAGATATTATTATTCATTCAATTTCTTCTTCAATTTACCAGAACTTTTAAACGAAATAATCCGCCTTGCATCCAGCATTAAATCTTCACCAGTTGCAGGATTTCTACCTTTACGTATCTTTTTATCAATAAGGTAGAATTTACCAAAACCAGAAATCAGAACATCCTCACCTGTAACTAAAGCATCCTTTATGTGGTTGAAAAAACATTCAACAATATTTGAAGACCGCATTGCCGTAAATCCATATTTTAAACAAATACTATCTACAAGGTCTTTTTTTGTGCATGTCATAGAAAATTCCTCCGCTGGAGATTTACAAACAATTTTATAAATAATTTTAAATATAAACCTGGGACAGCATTGTCCCTTTCATGATAAAGAAAAAAATTATGATTGAGTAAAAGTATTATCCTGTCATGATTCATATTTATATATCGACACAACAATACTTTCTAAATAAATTTTCTTTTTTTATAACTCAAAAAAACATAAAAATCGAGTATCCCGGAGTCTTCTCTCATTTTAAGTTTTTTGATTCTCCATAAATATAAATTCTAATTTTACTGCTGCTTTTAGAATTCACAATTATTCCGAATCATATTAAACGCACCTATATATTTTTATCAAAAAATCCATAAGTGCCAGGGTTTGAAAAATATAGTCACAAGCCTTTATCTGGCTTATTTATAGACTTGTGCGATTTATAACGTGCGACAATTATCTATAAAAATAGTTGTCGCACTAGATGGTATACCTCATATTCTTATCAGTGTAATCAGGTATACCTGGATATTATTATAGTAATATTTTAAATGAATAAATGTTATCAATACAGACAGTATCTTAAACATAAAGGACTGAGGAAAGCTTTGCTATTTTACTTGTTAGGCATGGTACGCGCGCAACCTTGCGGTTGTTGTTGCGCGCTATTATATAGGTTTGCTATTAAAGCATCTTTAATGGGTATTGGAATCATTAACAATGGATTAAACCGGTATTGAAACCGTTCAAGCCAGCTTTGCATTGCGAATATAGCGACAGGCCAGGCAATAACATTTGCAATCAAAACAGGCTTTAAAAAATTCCATCCAAGGAGATTTACAATATCCTTTATTTTTGCACCCATTACCTTGCGCAGACCAATTTCTCTGGTACGTCGTTCAACTGTAAAAGAAGCTGAGCCGAATAATCCGAGGCATGCGATAAGTATTGTGAGGATAGAAAAACTTACTATGATTTTTCCTTCTGTCCGCTGTTGCTTAAATTCCTGCGCAACCAGCTGATCCACGAGTACAGTGGAAATTTCTATATCTCCCATAACTTTTTTCCCGACTGACAGAATCTGCTTTAATATCTTTTGAGAAGAGCCTTTGAACCGGATAGTAATCGCAGAAACAATTTCAGGGTGGAGCATGTATACCTCTGCCCTGGGCGGGGCATCTATGCTGTATATCTGGTTGTCGGCTACCACACCAATAACCGTATGATTGATATTACTGAGTGTTGTTGAATAAAGCATTTTCCCTATGGCTTCTTCGGGATTTGAAAAACCCATCTGCCGCGCTGCGCTTTCATTGATAATGATGTTTCTTTCAACCGGGTTTTGGGAATCATTAGTTCCATAGGTTGATTTGGCCATATCCCATTCCGGTTCCGGAATATCGCGTTCAACCGAATAATCCCTGCCGGCTATAACCGGAATCTGATAGGTTTTAAAGTAATCATAGCTTATACTTTCATCGGCAATAGTGTAACTTATTTCCGGGTGGCCGGGATGCCAGAAAATCTGGTTTGTCTCATTCTGCTGGCTTGGCTGCACTCTGGAAAAAGCAACATCAGTAATATCCGTGAGATTCAGCAGTTCCTGCTTGAAAACATCCATTTTATCTCCGGTTATTTCATTTGAGCTGATCCGGTTTATCAGTAATAAATTATCTTTGTTATAACCGGGATTGCGGTTCATGCTGTATTCCACCTGGATATATATAACTGCGGTAGCAATAATAAGTATTATAGAAACAGTGAACTGGAAAACGACAAGCATGCTCCTGAATAAAATGGAATTTCGTGTCTCCTTTGACTTGTTTGACTTGAGAATGTCACCCGGGCGAAACCCGGAAAGGATAAATGCCGGGTACAGTCCTCCGCTTATACCTACAATAATGAGCAGAGCGCCTAATGGTAAAAGGGTATAAGGCGACGTGTAGTCTATTGAAAGTGTTTTACCCATTATTGATTCAAATACCGGAAGCATTATTTCAACAATACCAGTGGATAAAATTATTGCTAGCAGTACTATGAAGGTGGATTCACCGAGGAACTGCACAATAAGTTGTTTTCGCTTTGCCCCAACAACCTTTCTTAAGGCAACTTCTCTGGCCCGTTGTGTGGCCTCTGCAGTTGTGAGAATAGTAAAATTTATACACCCTATCATTAGAACCAGCAGAGATATACCTGCAAAAGAAATGACCGAGGTCCTGTTTCCACCCGCTTTACCGGTATCCCATGGAGAGTCAAGATGTGCGTTTTCCAGTTTCTGAAAATCGAGTGAAAGAATATCCCTTGGTTTTAAAACCGGATCAGAAAAATATTTCGAAATATCAACATGCTGATCAATAAATGAAGGTATGAGAGATTTTAGAACATTAATATCAATACCATCTTTCAGCTTGAAGTATGAACCGGTGTTAAAATTAAACCAGCCATATACTCCGGGAGGTAAAAGCCTGTCATCAAGCAGTGATATCAAGGGGACGTCAAGTATGGTATTACCCTGAATCCGGTATACCGCAGTTACTTTGTAATCAGTACGCAAGTTGCCGATATTTGCAGTAATGATCTTTCCAAGAGGATTCTGTTCGCCAAAAATTCGGCTGGCGACATCGGCACTTAATGCAATATTATTTTTTTCAGTTAAGGTACTATCCAGACTTCCGGTAATTACGTTTGATTTGAACATTCCGGGGAAATCCGGATCAACCAGCACAAGCATTTCCTGAAAACGGGAAGTTCCTGTTTCAATGATTATGTTACCGGCAAAAGTCCTGGCGCTCTGTTCAATTTTATCTTTAAATAATTCTTCAAGCAGAGGCATTGCCTGTAAAGGAGCATCGGAATAAAGGGAAGGCTTTTTTCCGGGCAATTTCAGTTGGGAAGTTACCCTGTAAATTCTATCGGCATCATTCCATTGCTTATCATAAGAGAATTCGTTTTTAACATAAAGAGCAATCACAATACAGGCGGAAAGCCCCACAGCCAACCCGATGATATTGATTGCGCTGTACAGTTTGTTCTTGAGCAGATTGTTTATGGCTATGGTGAAGTAGTTTTTTAGCATTTCTTTTCCTTTACTCATATCTCAATGATATAGCAGGACGAGTCCTTGCCGCCTTTATTGAATGACAACAGACTATAAGCTGGGAAATAACAAGGACCAGTAATCCGGCACCTATAAAAGGCGTCCACCCCATATCTATTCTGTAGGCATAGTTCTCCAGCCAGTCACTCAGGAAGAACTAGGCCACCGGCCAGGCTACAATATTAGCCATAGCAACCATCTTTATATAGCTGGCAGACATTAACAGAGTGATTCTTGCTGAGGATGCTCCCAGTGTTTTGCGAATTCCAATTTCTTTAGTCCGCTTTTTGATCATAAATCCGACCAGGGCAATTAAACCGAGAGAAGCCACAAATATCCCAAGCCCGGTGAAACATTGAAGTAATCTTGAAATAATTTCTTCGGATTTATACTGATCATTAAAGGTATCATTCAGAAAACGAAATTCGTAGAAATGATCAGGATTAATCTCATTCAGTTTTCCAACCAGTCTATTAATGGTTTTCTGCATATTGTCAGGCTGGATTTTAATGATAAGAATATTTTTTCTGTTTTCAGGTGACATTGATAAAACGAGCGGTTCAATCGGGGTATCAAGCCTGTCAAGATGGTAATCTTTAAGAATTCCGATAATAGGGCCTTTCATCCCCCATACTGAAAACCATTTGCCCACAGGATTTTCAAGCCCCATATTATTGACAGCTTTTTCATTAAGTATAAAGCTGCCAAATAAATCCGATGAGAAGTCCTTCGAGAAAGACCTCCCGCTTGCCATTTTCATATCGAAGGTTTCAATATAATTGTAATCAACAATGTTGAGCCTCGTAACAAAAGGATCCCGATCCTCCCTTCTGCCTTCCCAATCCGTATTGCTGGTAGAAGTATGAACAAGATTCGGCAGATACCAGCTGTATGTAATATTTTTCAGTGCAGGATCTTCCCGGAGCTCATTTTTAATGATTTGGTATTTTTTCTTCAGGCCTTCATCCATTGTAAGGTAAAGTACCTGTTCATGGCTATATCCGAGATCCTTGTCTTTCATGTATTTTAATTGGCTCAAAGTAACCCGGACGCCAATAATAAGGATGCAGGCTATAATCCACTGAGTTAAAATTATACCTTTGCTGAATAAAACTCCCTTAATTCCTGTCTTAATTACACCACCCTTGAGGACCTGAGCCGGATTTAAAGATGATAAAATAAAGGCGGGATAAATACCTGAAGCAACACCTGTGAACAGCCATAAGACCGTGATTGATAAAAGGAAAGGAAAGTTATTCAGGTAATTGACCGACAATTCCTTTCCTAAAAACCCGTTGAAGAAAGGCAGAAATAATTCAAACAGGCCCAGGGAAATTACCAGGGCTATTATAGAGAAAAAAAGTGATTCGCAAAGGAACTGGACGATGAGCATCGATCGTCTTGCTCCCGATACTTTTCTGATCCCTATTTCTCTTGCCCTTGTCGAGTAACGCGTTGTAGTAAGGCATACGTAGTTAATACAGGAAATAAGAAGAATAAATAATGCCACAATGGAAAACATATATACGTTATAGATGCTCCCTTTATTAACAGTACTGTCAGCAAAATCAGTATGAAGATGAATATCCGAAATCGGCTGTAAACGCAGTTCGCATGTAGTGCCGGGGGCTTTTTCTTTGATATAGCCCTTTATCTTCTGCTCAAGCAGTTTGCATCCGTATTATTTCGTATGAGGATATAGGTGCCTATTTGGAAATTATTCCATATCGGTGATTCATTATTAACAGGTATCACAAAATTAAACCGGAGGTTAGAATTTAAAAGGATATTTTCTATTACCCCGGTAACTATAAAATCATTTTCATTGTTTATTTTTAATATTTTCCCAATTGCATCTTCTTTTCCAAAGAATTTTTCCGCGATCTTTCTTGTTATTATTATGGAATCGGGTTTTGATAACGCTGTGCCGGGATCTCCCTCTAAAAATGGAAAGGTAAATAAACTGAAAATCTCCGGGTCAGCGTTCAAACAGCCCGGACCATCAAACCGTTTATCTTCATATGTAACTTCCATAATTGTTGACGGCCACGGCCCTCTGATACGTGCTGCTTCAACTATTTCGGGATAATTTGATTTTAATGAAGCGGCTAAAGGATAAGGAGTCCCTGCCCATGTTTCTTTCCCATTTGAAAATTCCATGTCTGATAATACCCTGTACAGATTATTATAATTTTTATGGAACTTGTCGTAACTGACCTCATCCTGTACCCACAGCATAATCATGATAGTACATGCCATGCCGATAGCAAGGCCAAATATATTAATAAGGGAATAAATCCTGTGCCGGATGATATTGATAAATGCTGTTTTTATATAGTTTGTAATCATAATTGCATATCTCCAATCATTTGATATTATCTCGTTCCAACGGAGTCTGCAGGAACCAAATAAAAATCTTTAAAAAAATAATTCTTAACGCACATTGTGTCGTTGTCTACCCGGTGAAACCTTCTTTCCAGTTTCACCAGGCGGTTCATGTTTGTTTTTTTATTCTTTCCTTGAGCCTTGCGCCTTGAACCTTCACCCTGTTAAATACCTTGAGAATCAGGGTGATGTAATTTCATTCAGTCTCTATTGTTCCAAAGATTAAATATTTATCAATGAACATACTCATTATCTCAAGGTAAGATTTGAGCAGTAAAATGCTCAAATCTTATTTAACAGGGTAAACCTTTCTTTATTCATACCTCAACGCCTTAATCGGTTTACTCTTTGCCATCCGTGATGTATTTCCCGCTACTGTAAACCATGCAATAGCAAGTGCTATCAATCCTGAAACCAGACATATTGGAATCATTAACAATGGATTAAACCGATAGGTAAATCGTTCAAGCCATTTTTGCATTGTAAATATGGCAACAGGCCATGCGATTATGTTTGCAATCAGCACAGGTTTGGAAAACTGCCACAGCAGTAGGCTGACAATGTTTTTTACCCTGGCTCCCATAACCTTGCGCAAGCCTATCTCCCTGGTTCGACGTTCCACTGTAAATGAGGCAGCTCCGAACAACCCTAGGCAGGCAATGATAATTGCCAGTATTGAAAAGCTGATAAAAATCTTTTGTTCTGTCTGTTCCTGTTGAAATTCCCGGGCAATTAGCTGGTCCACAAAAATAGTGGAGATATCTACGTCTCCCATGATTTTATTCCATACTGATTTTACTTGCCCTGATACTTTTTCAGGAGAACCTGTAAAACGTATAATGGCATCATCTATCTGAACAGGATCAAGCATATACACTTCAGCTCTTGGCGGACTATTAATACTGAATAGATGATTGTCAGCGACAACTCCGATAATGATATAGTTAGTATTGCCAAAAGTAGTTGTTTTAAGAGTTTTACCCACAGCATCTTCTGCATTGATAAATCCTAATTTTTTAACCGAACTTTCATTGATTATAATGTTTCTCACAGCGGATTCTGCGGGTAGTTTGCCAATGTCAGTATCCATGATATCTACTATCGGTTCCGGAATATCATGTCCGGCTGTATAATTTCTTCCGGCAATAACAGGGATTTGATAAGTTTTAAAAAAATCATAGTCAACACCTGTCCTGGGAATGGAGTAACTGGTTTCCGGCTGATCCGCACGTGTATAAATAAAACAATTCGTGTATTTCTGGCTTGGATGAATATCTGAAAAACCGACACTCGAAATACTTGTTAAGTTAAGCAGTTCCTGTTTTAACGGCTCAAGCTTATTTCTTAAATCCGGATACAGATCCATCTGACTAATGACTAATAAATTGTCTTTGTTGTAACCGGGATCACGATTTATACTGTATCGCATTTGTACAAACATTACACAGGTGGAAACAATCAGTATTATAGAAGCCCTGAACTGGAATATTACGAGCCCATTCCTGAGAGAGACAGAACCTTTGGTTTCCTTTGACCGGTTTGCCTTAAGGGTATCTCCGGGCCGAAATCCGGAAAGAATAAATGCGGGGTACAGACCGCCGCTTATACCTGTAATGGCCAGCAGGACTAATAGCGGTACAAAAAAGGAAGGAGAGGTGTAATTTATTGAAAAGGTTTTTCCAACTATCGATTCAAATATCGGAAGCATTACTTCCACAACGCCCATGGATAAGATCATTGATAACAGCACGATAAATGTGGACTCACCAAGGAATTGTATAATTAATTGTTTACGCTTTGCACCCACAACCTTTTTCATTGCTACTTCCCTGGCTCTTTGTGTGGCTTTTGCAGTTGTCAGAACTGTGAAATTAATGCACCCTATCAACAGAATAAGTAATGATATAACAGCAAAAGAAATGACAACCGTTTTATTCCCACTGTTTCTGTCCTGGTCCCAGGGAGAATCCAGGTGTGCCTTTTCAATATTTTGAAAATCAATGAAAGTTACATCACTGGCTTTCAGATCCGAGTCAGGCATAAATTGTGAAATATCAACATATTTATCAATGAAAGCCGATGTGAGTGGCTTTAAAGATTCAACATCAATACCATCTTTCAGCTCAAAATAAGCGCAAGTATTATAGCTATGCCACCAGTATTTTATGAAAGATGGCATATAAGTATCCTCAAGCATGGATAATAAGGGGATCTCAAGTATGGTATTACCCGGAATGCGATACACCGCCGTTACTATGTAATCTATGGTGGTTCCGTAAATCTTTGCTGTTATAGTTTTCCCAATAGGGTCCTGAATCCCGAAATATCGGCTGGCAGCTTCGGTACTTAATGCGATATTAGTGGGGCTTGTGAGTGTATTTCCCAGACTTCCGGCCAGCACATCGAATTGGAACATATCAATAAATGCCGGATCGACCTGTACCAGTTTGTCTTTAAACTGTGACGTCCCTGTATCAATAACAATTGTATTGGAAAAAGTTCTGGTGCTTTTTTCAATTTCATCCTGAAAGTATTTCTGAAGTTCAGGCATTGCCGGAAAAGGAGTAAAGGCGAGTTTAGTAATTGCTTTACCGTTCTGACCTACAGAGAAATTTACCCGATAGATCCTGCCGGAATTTTTCCATTGTTTGTCATAGGAGTATTGGTCCTTGACATAAAGGGCAATAACTATGCACGCGGCCAGTCCGATGGCTAAGCCTATGATGTTGACAGCGCTGTAAAGTTTGTTTTTGAGCAGATTATTTATTGCTATTGTGAAGTAGTTTTTTAACATAATTGTAGCTCCTAACGGATCGATTCAAGGTTCCCAGGTCCAAAATTCAAAGCTTTTAAAACCTTGCACCGTGTGCCCTGTGCCTTTGTTTATCACTCATACCTCAGGGACTTAACCGGTCGAGTCCTTGCAGCCTTTATTGAATGACAACAGACTATAAGCTGGGAAATAACAAGGACCAGTAATCCGGCACCTATGAAAGGCGTCCATCTCATATTTATTCGGTAGGCATAGTTCTCCAGCCAGTTGGTCAGGAAGAACCAGGCCACCGGCCAGGCGATAATATTAGCCATAACAACCATTTTCATATAGCCGGCAGACATTAACAGGGTTATTCTTGCTGCAGATGCTCCCAGTGTTTTGCGAATTCCAATTTCCCTTGTCCGTTTTTCAATCATAAATCCGACCAGGGCAATTAGACCAAGAGAAGCTAAAAATATTCCCAGGAAAGTAAAACTCCGGAGAATTTTGGAAACTATCTTTTCCGGGTTATAGAGGCTATTAAAATCTTCATTATAAAAGCGAAATTCATATATATTATCCGGTACAAACAGATTCAATTTTTTCTTTAAGCTGCTTATTGTCTCAAGCATATTATCAGGGCTGACTTTTACTACAAGAGTATCGTTAATATCAGGAACAATAGATAGTATCGTCGGTCCAATCCTGTAATTCAGATCATTATGATGAAAATCCTTTAATACACCTACAATCTTTCCTTTTATCCCAAAAATAGAAAACCATTTTCCAACCGGATCAGTTAATCCCATTATTTTAACCGCAGTTTCGTTGACTATAAAATTAGGACTTGAACCGCTAAAAGAGTCTGATGAATATTGCAGAGAAAAAGAACGGCCTTCAACAATTTCCAGATTAAAGGTTTCAATAAAGTCAAAGTCAATACTGCTATTATAAAAGAGAAAAGTGCTGTTATCCGTTTTACCTTCCCAGTCGATATCATAAGTTGAGTTGCCAAGATTATTTGGCAAGTCCATACAGGAAGTTACAAACATTACACCGGGATCATTAAGAAACTCCTTTTTTATTGAATCATATTTTTGTTTAAGGTCTTCATCCATGTTAAGATAGACTATCTGCTCACGATCAAATCCGAGGTTCTTATTATTTAAATACATGAACTGGCTGTAAGCTATCCATGTTCCTATTATCAGGATGATGGACAGGCACCACTGCATTAACACCATACCCTTTCTAAATAAAATGTCTTTTCTGTTTGTGCTGAATTTACCTTTAAGAACATCGCCGGGTTTAAAAAGAGACAATACGAATGCGGGATAGAAACCGGAGAAAACTCCCGTAAATACGGCAACACCCAGAATTATTCCAACGAATGGAAGATTGTTAAAATACCCGATATTTAATTCTTTACCGGAAAGGCTGTTGAACACAGGTAAAAACATTTCAAGCAAACCAAGTGAAAGAATCAATGCTATCAGGGTGATGAACAATGATTCACAGAGAAATTGCACAATAAGCTGTGGTCTTTTCGCGCCTGAAACCTTTCTGATACCAACCTCTTTTGCCCTCATTGAATAACGCGCGGTTGTAAGACAGATATAATTAATACATGAAATAAGAAGTATAAAAACAGATATGACAAAAAACATATAAACATTATATATACTGCCATAACCGTCATATTTTGACTTTGATCCTGAATGAAGATGAATATCCGTGAGGGCCTGAAGATATATGTCTGCAGTAGATTCACTGAATTTGGTTTTTATATAGCCTTCTATTTTTTTCCCGAACGGGCCGGCATCTGTATTTTCCCGCAGGAGGATATAGGTATAAATACTATTGTTACCCCAATTATTATAGGGAACAGCCCTGTCCCGCATTCCGGACAGGGTGTCGAATGAGATTACATAATCAAAATGTATATGTGAATTATTCGGTACATTTTTAAAGATGCCGGTTACTTTTAAACCGTATTTATTATTCACATTTAGTACTTTTCCCAAGGCTTCTTCAGTTCCAAAATATCTGTCTGCAAAATTTCCGGAAATAACTATTGAGTTGGGTTC
The DNA here is from genome assembly GCA_050123415.1 of Desulfobacteraceae bacterium. Taxonomy (GTDB): domain Bacteria; phylum Desulfobacterota; class DSM-4660; order Desulfatiglandales; family HGW-15; genus JAAZBV01. The sequence continues at coordinate 11,377 of JASFHE010000066.1, forward strand.
TGATAAAGCTGTCCCGGGATCACCTTTTAAAAAGGGAAAAGTAAACATTTTAAACAGGGATGGATCAGCGACCGCGCCATCAGATCCTTTAAACCGCTTTTCATTATAAGCAATATTTTTAAATTTAAGCTTGTTGAATCTGGTGGACTCTATAACCTCCGGGTAATCGTTTTTTAATGCCGCTGCCAGAGGATGTGGTGTTACCTCAACTTGCATTCTCCTGTCTGAATATGTCTGGTATTCGATCACCCTGTAAAGGTTATCTGCATTCTCATGGAATTTGTCATAACTGAGTTCATCCTGAATCCAGAGCATAATCATAATAGTGCATGCCATGCCTATGGCAAGCCCGATAATATTTATTGCGCTGTAGAGTTTGTTCTTAAGCAGATTGTTTACTGCTATTGTGAAATAGTTTTTCAGCATGGTGTGCCTCTGTGTGTTCGTCAGTCTATAAATAATTATTTCTTTATATAAAGTTTTACAAGTTATTAAGTGATACTGGATGCTGGTTTCTGGATACTGGATAAAAAAGGGGCTCAATTGCTTTTAACCAGCATCCAGTATCTAGTGTCCAGGGTCATTGTTTTTTTTAAATATTAACCTTGAACCTTGCGCCCTGTGCCTTTCTTTTACTCATACCTCAACGCTTTAACCGGATTACTCTTGGCAATCCTGGTTGTATTACCCACAACCGTGAACAAGGCAATGAGTAATGCAATTAAACCTGAAACCAGACAAATAGCAATCATTATCAATGGATTGAATCTATATGGAAATCGTTCCAGCCAGCTTTGCATTGCGAATATTGCAATGGGCCAGGCAATGATATTTGCGATAAGGACAGGTTTGGAAAACTGCCATAACAGTAGGCTGATAATATTTTTAACCTTCGCGCCCATAACTTTTCGTAAGCCTATTTCTCTGGTACGTCGTTCGACAGTAAAGGAAGCTGATCCGAATAATCCCATGCAGGAAATAAGGATTGCCAGCAAAGAAAAGCTGACAAGGATTTTTACTTCTTTCTGTTCCTGTTCAAATTCCTTTAAAAGCAGTTGGTCTACAAACACGGTTGAAATTTCAATATTACCCATCACTTTTTTCCAGACGGATTTCACCTGTTCAAGTACTGCCTTTGGCGAACCGCTGAAACGCACTGTTATTACATTTGTCCGGCCAGGATCAGGAATATATATTTCTGCCCTTGGCAAGGCATTGATACTGAAAAGATGGTTATCCTCAACAATACCGATTATTGTAAAGATGGTATTTTCGGAGATGTTTGAATTGAGTGTTTTACCAATAGCCTCCCGGGCATTGGAAAAGCCCAATTTTCTTACGGCACTCTGGTTGATTATAATGTTTTTCCGAATATATTTTTTAGATACATTACTATCAACAGATAATGTCATCAAATCCGGGCCATCCTCGAAAACATCACGTTCCACAGAATAATTTCTACCAGCGATAATAGGAATTTGATAAGTAGTGAAATAATCAAAGCCTGTGCTTGTTGTAAAGATTACGTGGCTGGTTCCGGGCTGCTCCGGAAGATAATAAATTCGGTTATTATTATACTGCTGACTGGGCTGGACTTCGGAAAAGCATACGTCTGAAACATTCGTGAGGTTGAGAAGTTCCTGTTTTAAAGCCTCAAGCATGGGTCTCAATTCAGAATGCAGATCAATTTTATTAATAACCAGTAATTTTTCCCTGTTATAACCGGGGTCACGATTGAAGCTGTATTTTACCTGTGTAAAAATAACAACTGTTACAATAAGTAGAATTATGCAAACTGCGAATTGGACTGTAACAAGTATATTTCTCAATAACACAGATCCATTAGTTTCTTTTGACTGATTTGCCTTAAGTGTGTCACTGGGCCTGAAACCGGATAATATAATTGCCGGGTATATTCCGCCGCATATACCGACAATAAACAACAATGCCAGTAATGGCAGGAGAACAGAAGGAGAAGTATAATCCTTTAAAAAAGATTTGCCCACAATTGTTTCAAATACCGGAATTATGATCTCAATAATCCCCAGGGACAGGATTATAGCCATCAGTGCCTGAAAAACAGACTCCCCAAGAAACTGTACAATCAATTGTTTCCGCTTTGCACCAACGACTTTTCTCATGGCCACTTCTCTTGCCCGTTTTGTGGCGTTTGCCGTAGTCATAATTATAAAATTTATGCATCCGATCAGAAGGATAAGCAGGGAGATTCCAGCAAAAGAAATAACTGCCGTTTTGCTGCCTCCGGCCCTTGATGTATCCCATGATGAATTAAGATGTGCTTTCTCCAGATTTTGAAATTCTATTTTAAGTATATCACTTGCTGATATCCCAGGGTCAGGAAGGATTCCGGAGAGATCAACGTTTTTATTTATAAAGGCAGGAGTGAGGGTTTTAAGGGTTTCAATATCAATTCCTTTTTTTAATTTAAAATAAGCCGAGGTATTCAAATTATACCATTTATTAAACATAGGAGGCAGGCTGGCCTCAACCAGCCGTGATATCATCGGCAAGTCCATAACAGTATTACCCGGAAGGCGATATACTGCAGTTACCTTATAATCAACACCTGTGCCTGATGTTTTTACCCCTATTATTTTCCCGACAGGATTCTGATTACCAAAACAGCGTCTGGCGACTTCCGAACTTAAGGCGATATTGCCCGGGTCTTCCAGGGTAGTTTCAAGACTTCCGGCCAGTACATCGAGTTTAAACAACTTGATAAAGGTTGGGTCAATCATGACATAAAAATCTTCAAATCGTACGGTCCCGGTATCAATTATCTTGTTTGTACCGACCGTCCGGGTACTCTTTTCTATATCGTTGTTAAAATATCTCTGAAGCAGAGGCATTGCAGGCAAAGGAGTTATTGCAAATCGAATAGGCTTTCTGCCAGGTAAAATCGTTGTAACATTTACCCGGTAAATTCTTTCGGAGTCTTTCCATTGTTTATCAAAGGAAAATTGATCTTTTACATAGAGAGCAATTACAATACAGGCGGCCAATCCGATGGCTAAACCTGTAATATTGATTACACTGTATAGCTTGTTTTTTAATAAATTGTTTATTGCGATTGTGAAGTAGTTTTTTAGCATGAGGGCCTCCGTGTATTACATCGCGCCCATTCTCTGCTCAGCTACTTCCTTGTCAACACGCCTGCTCTGTATAACTATTGAACCGTCAAACAGGTTTACTGTACGTTTTGCAAAATCTGCATGTGACTGGCTGTGAGTTACCATTACGATTGTTGTGCCTTCATCATTAAGCTGCTGAAGCATCTCCATGACTTCCTGTCCATGAGCAGAATCAAGATTACCTGTGGGCTCATCCGCCAGTATCAGTGCCTAGTTGCCGACAACTGCACGGGCAACTGCCACCCTTTGCTGCTGACCTCCGGATAACTGGCTGGGCATGTGTTTTGCGCGGTGGGCAATCCCCATGTCCATTATTGCCTCTACTCGTTCCCTGCATTCTTTTGAGGGGATGCTATGATAAAGAAGGGCAAGCTCGACATTCTGAAAAACAGATAATTCGTCTGTCAGGTTAAATGACTGGAAGATAAATCCTACATTGTGTTTTCTGATGTCACACAGTTTTGATTCATCGTAACCTGCGATGTTTTCATCATTAAAAAAGTATTCTCCCTTTGTGGGGTTATCAAGCATACCGATTATGTTAAGAAGTGTTGATTTACCGCAGCCTGACGGCCCCATTATGGCAACAAATTCTCCGCGTTCTACTTCAAGGTTTATATTGTTCAGTGCTGTGGTCTGGATATCACTGGTTCTGTATATTTTTGTAATCCCGTGCATTTTTAACATTGTTATTATCTCCTTGATCATCTATTAGATAATTAGTGTTAATTATCAGTAAAAAGCAATGAGCGTGCCAAGAGCCTATCCACTTGTTTTTACTGTTTAAATATAATATTAACAGGATTCAGTGAATTAGCATTGTCCGATATCGAACATACGTTCTGTACGAAAATGAACACTTTTTACGGCTATAAACGATAAAAACTATCAGTCTTTGATAATAATTATAAATTAATTTTATAAATATCTCCTGAATGAAAAGATTTCGTCATTCTATGCCCACGGTATCTCAGATGCAGCATTAGCGCCTGCTTCACGTCCTGCAGCAATGCATCCGGCACCTACATTTTTTGTACACTCATACAAATTAGCCCAAACCCTGTCGCCGCATTCTCCTGCGGCATATAACCTGGGAATAGGCTGGCCGAATACACTAATGACCTGGCCTTCTATATTCCTTAACATTCCGCCCTGCGTATTGATCGCACTGGGGATCACATTGATTGCATAGAAAGGCGGTTTTTTAACAGGTGTAAGATTAAACGTCCTGCCATATTCCTGATCCGTACCCGAAGCGCATGAGTCGTTCCATTTCTTTACAGTCTCTTTAAGAACATCCGGCTCCCTGTTGGTTTTCAAAGCCAGTTCTTCAATTGTATCAGCGGTTACGGCATA
>JASFHE010000067.1:0-15608 GCA_050123415.1 Desulfobacteraceae bacterium
GGTTGTATTCCCTCTGGAAACCGTTAAACAGTGTCAATGAAGCCGAGATGCCGGGATTATATATATCGGTAGTGTCATCTGCTCCAGGAGGTAGTTCTGCATAGGCATTATCAGACATTATTGATCTTCTACCGATGCCGGTTGCAGTTACTGATGGGAAATATGCGCCCCTGGTCTGCATAAGCTGTTTTTTTGCCTGGATTACTCTCTCCCTTGCAGCATCAAGAGAAGGATTATCCTTTATGGCAATCTGTTGAGCGGTCTTAAGGTCAAGTATATTTATTCCGTCAAGCTCAGTTGAATCGTATAAATTTATTTTTTTCTTGCCCGCTATCGCTGTGCTTTGAATGGCAAAACATATAAATAAAATTGTTATTATAGATAAAATCCTGTAGGTTTTGAACATCAATGAATCTCCTTTTGTTATCAGGATCGATATTTAATTTTTAATCCTGCATACTTTGATGCGGAGTTTTCAAAAAACTATCCGTCCCGGATCCCGGGACGGTATTATTATGACTCCAAATCAGGCAATTGCGTCTGAGGTTCTAACATTGGGTCTTTTTTCTCTTTAAGTTCAATATCCCATTTGCTGGCAGGTTCAACATCTTCTCTTACAGGCCACCACCCATGCCACAGTCTGAAGAACAGACGCCTGAAATCATTCATTATTATCAGGAGGCTCGGGATCAGTATCAGTGTAAGTGCGGAGGAAAAAAATACACCGGCAGCAATTGATACTGCCATGGGTATAAGCATCTGCGCCTGAAGACTCTTTTCCAGAATAAGTGGCAACAATGCGCCAACAGTGCTGACTGTAGTAAGAAAAATCGCCCTGAAACGCCTTGCGCTTCCGGCCTCTACTGCTTCAAACAGGGACATGCCCTCAGCAAGATTTTTATTTATCCTGTCTATCAGAACAATTGCACTGTTTACGACAACGCCGGTCAAGGCGACTATTCCAAATGCGCTCATTATTGCGAGGTTAACACCCAGCAGCATATGACCGACTATTGCACCAATTATTCCAAAAGGAATTGTAAAAAAGATTATAAAGGGCTGAATGTATGAACGGAACATGACAGCCATGACAAAAAATATTCCAAGCAGGGCCATGGGATATGTTAAAAATAATGCCCCAAATGATTCTGCATCACGGGCCTGATGACCTTCTACGGATATATTCAGACTGGGGTATTTTGCCTTCAATGTGGAGAAGTAGTGCATTGCCAGTTCGCCCATAATTTCACGTGCATTACTCTGTTTGTCATCTACCTGGGCGTTCACCTCAACTCTTCTCATCCCGTCTGTTCGTGTTATTGTAGCGAAACCGGGTCCGTAACTGATATCAGCAACTGATAGAAGAGGGACCTCGTGCCCCTGAGATGTCCTGATCCTCAGCGCTTCAAAATCAGACAGTCTGGTCCGTTCTTCTTCTGTATAGCGTATCTTGACCCTTATATCATCACGACCTCTCTGTATCCTGAGAGCTTCATTACCATAGTATGCCGAGAAAATCTGTCGCCCAAGGTCACTTACAGTCAGACCAAATGTTTGTGCTTCAGGTTTGAGTTCCAGTCTTAACTCATTTTTACCGGGAGTAAAGTCGGTTTTTACCTGATAGACACCTGCAAACTGCCGCAAACGTTCCATTAGATCCTCAGACGCCTGCAGTAACATGTCCATATCATAACCTTGAAGCCATAATTCTATGGGAGCACCTCCGGGACCAAAACCTCCTCCGCCAAATGTCAGGGATTCAACACCCGGTATAAGACCTGTTTCCTTTTCCCACTGAACGGAAATGTCGTTTGAATGAATTCCCCTGTCTTCTGAAGGGATAAGCAATGCCTGAACCGAACCCACGTTGGGGCCGTTTCCTCCTCCTCCGAGGGATTGACCAACCAGGGTAATTGTATGTCTGATAAGGGGTTCTCCTGACAGGGTTTTTGTACTGGCACCTACCTTGTTTAAGGCCTCTTCCAGGCGGTCAACAGCTTTTTGTGTTACTTCCTGCGGTGTTCCGTTTGGAAACCTTACTGATGCGGTGATGCTGTCCCCGTCAATGTTAGGAAACATAGTGTATTTTATTATTCCACCGGCAATCAAACCGAAGGTAATAATGAGTATGGCGATAGCTGTTGCAAATGATATATAACGCCATTCCAGTGCCTTTTTCAGGAAAGGCATATAGATTTTTTCAACAAATTTTTCCATTCCCCTTGCCGTGTATTCCTGAATTCCGTTCAGTGTACCGATAATCATACCTATATTAGTACGATAATATTTTTTTCTGCTGCTTATATTGGGATCAGGAAGGTGGTTGAGGTGGGCAGGCAAAAGTCCAAGGCATTCAACAAGTGACATCAGGAGACAACCGGTTACAACTACCGGGAGAAAGAAAATGATTTTGCCTATGACACCGCCGACAAATGCGAGTGGAAGAAATGCAATAATAGTTGTAAGAACAGCAGCAACAACAGGCATTCCTACTTCCCGTGCCCCTTCAATGGCGGCCTTGAGCCGTGATGCACCGTTTTTTCTCTGTACATATATGGCCTCACCCACAACTATGGCATCGTCTACAACTATACCCAGAATAAGGATAAAGGCAAAGGTGGTCATCATGTTGATTGTTCCATTAAAGGCCGGCAGGACCATCATGCCACCAGCCACAGCAAGAGGGATGCCCATTCCGCACCAGAATGCAATCCTGATGTTCATGAAAGCCCATAAAAGGATAAAGACAATAGTAAGACCGATTATTGCGTTTGACTGCAGTAGTGAAAGCCTGGAGCGAACCTCTTCAGTTGCATCATCAAGGACCTTGATTGTTGCACCTTCGGGCAGAGATGCCTGCTTCTGAGCGACGTATCTTTTTAATGCTTCTGCTGTTGCAATAGCATCCTCTTCCAGGGAATTTGATACACGTATAAGGACCGCTTTTTTACCATCAACCTTATTATTAATCGGGTCTTCATTGAATCCGTCATTTATGTCAGCAATACGATCAAGGGTAATGATTTCTCCTCCGGGTTTTGCAAGAACCACTATTTCAGAGAGTTCGGCGCCGGTATATTTTCTACCCAGGGTTCTTATTCGAATCTCTTCACCCTCAGTCCGAATCGTCCCTCCTGACATGTTCATGTTGTTCATGCTTATTGCATTTGCAACCTGGCCTATTGTTATGCCATATTCCCTGAGGCGTTCTTCCGAGACACCGATATTGATTTCATATTCACGGGTTCCGAAGAGGGAAACTGTCGAAACTTCCGGAAGGTTCTGTATTTCATCCTCTATCTGTTCAGACCAGGCCTTAAGCCTTCTTTCGGACATGTCAGCCTGAACAAAGATGGTCATAACCGATCGTCTCATCTCAAATTTATTAATGATCGGTCTCTCAGCATCTACAGGAAATGTCATTATTGACTGGACCTTTGTTTTTACCTTGTCCAGCAGTTCATCAACATCGTATCCGGTTTTAACTTCAATGGAGACAGATGCTGATCCTTCCGAGGAGTTGGTGGTAAATTTATCTATACCTTCCATGCCCTTTATTGTTTCTTCAATCTTCCTGCTTATTGCCTCTTCAACCTCTTCCGGATCGGCTCCGGGATAAAATACAGATATATTGATTGCATCAAGCTGCATTTCCGGCATTGACTCTATGATCATGGAACATGCCCCGAAACCACCGGAAAGCAGGATCATAACAAGCATTAAATTTGCAAATACTCTGTTTGCAGCCAAAGCTGCCAGTAACGATTTCATAATGAATTAGTCTCTCTTCTATAAAATTATCAGCTTTGTATTTTCCATAGGGTCAATTACACGGGTTATAATTACCCTGTCACCGGGTTTAAGGCCTTCTGAAATATATGCCTCATCACCCTGGGACCTGGCTATTTCCACCGGAATGGTCCTGAGCCTGTCATCAACCGCTACATATACCGTGTTTTCAAAGCTGACAGCCCATCTCGGTACTCTATAGACATTTTCAAGTGTTTTGCCGGGGATCTCCACAGAGCAGAACATCCCTTCTACAAGTGGGAGGCTTCCGTGATTGATAGAAAGTGCTTCCGCCCCGGTAATTCTTACTGCTACTGTGACTGTCCTGGTCTGCTCATCAAATTTAACAACTCTGTCCAGTTCACCTTCCCAGAAGTTTTTTGATTTTGATTCCGTCCACTTTACTTTACACTTTACCTTTTTAAGGCCTTTCACCCAGGCGTTTGATGTACTGTAATGCTCATCGTCAAAGGGAAGCCATTTGTTTGCATCACGGCTGTCCAGCGGGACCTGGATTTCAAGAACCGAATCGTCAGCAAGGGTAATAACACTCATTCCAGGGGATACATATTGTCCTTTTTCTATGGATTCGCTTTTTACACGTCCATCAAAAGGAGCCTTAACAGTACATCTTTCGAGGCGTAATCTGGCAGTATCCATTTTTGACTGTGCTGATAAAAGGCTGCTTTCGGACTCCTCTATCTGAAGTGGATAGATCTCAACGGTCTTTTCCATCTGCTCAAGCTGGTCTTTTGAATTGTTGCATGTCTGTTCCGCCTGATCAACACCGGACTGGGTTCCAACCTTGTCATCCTCAAACAGTTTTTTAACTCTCTCGTATTGCTGTATGGATAATTCACATGTTCTCTGGATGGTTTTCAGCCTTTCCTTGTCTATCTCGTACTGCCTTTTCATCCGCGTAAGAGAACTTTTCATCTGTGATGCAGTAGCTTTCGCCTCGATATAGGCGGCTTTGTAATCCCTGGTATCGATCTGAAAAATAACCTCATCTTTTGAAATAACTTCTCCCTCTTCCAGCCTGGGATGTATTTTTACAATTTTTCCGGATACTTCAGGAGCGATTGATACTTCATTGAGTACCTTAACTTCACCGTATCCGGTTATGGATACAGGGACATTTTCCGGTTTAGCATCAAGCACTTCGACCTGCAGAGATGGTTCATGTGGAGGCATCATTGGTGGTGGTCTTTTAAATACCATTACAAGGCCTATCGCTATGATGAGACCACCAAAGATGATTGCACTAACCATTCCAATTCTAAATAAAATTCTATTTTTAGATTTTGACTCTTTTTTCATATACATATATTTTTCCTCTTTATCGATGAGTCCTATCCATTATTTGGGGAGTTTATTCTCGAAATACATAAATAATAGTAAACTGGTGAGTGTTTACTCAGAAAAGGACTGCTTGAAGTACGGCTGAATGGTTTAAAAATACTAAATTGATATTTTGCCTTAATTATTTTATTGTAACCTCCAGATGATCAAATCGACTTTCTTTTTTCAAAACTTTACTAAAAAAAACATTTTATATCAAATAAATTGTTTTTTTGTTTATATTGTCACTTAATTATAATAAATAAAATCATCATTGGCAAAAACATAAGTTTCGGATTCATTTTAAAAAATGTTATATTTATATGTTAATTATTACGCCTTATATTACTTAATCGTAGTATAACAGGTAAATAATAAACATTATATTTCCATTATCATATCAATTTATAGCACAGCTTAGTTTTAAAGTTTTTTAGCCTTTGTAAAAAAATGTAAAAAAAATGTAAAAGTAGGTAAAAAGAGGTGACATCAATGGCTTGCAGGGTTTTAATAATAGAGGATGATGCGAAAATAAGGATGCTTTTAAAGGAATATCTTGAGGGAAACGGTTTTAATGTAATTACTCTTTCTGGCGGTAATAATACGCTCGACGTTATTAATTCCGAATCTCCGGATATTGTAATACTGGATATTATGCTTCCGGGTAAGGATGGACTGGAAGTCCTCAAGGAAATAAGACAAAAAAACAGTGTTCCTGTGATTATGCTTACTGCCAAAGGGGAAGATGCTGACCGTATCGTGGGACTTGAGCTTGGGGCTGATGATTATCTGCCAAAACCCTTTAACCCGAGAGAACTTCTTGCCCGTCTTAAGGCTGTTATGCGAAGAACTTTTCAGGACCGGGAGATTGAGCAGGAGGCAGATCCTGAACATTTGATCGAGGCGGGGGGGATTGTCCTTAACAGGGCGAAGCAGACAGTAGTTCTTGAGGGTGAGGAAGTCGAACTTTCATCAACCGAATATAAAATTCTGGAAGTGCTTATGACGAATCCGAATGTGATACTTAACCGGGACCAGATAATGAATTATGCAAGAGGAAGAGATTTTATGGCCTTTGACAGAAGTATAGATGTGCACATAAGCAAGCTGAGATCCAAGCTTGAGAGAAATTCCAGGTCTCCCAGAAGGATTAAAACAATATGGGGATCAGGCTATATGTTTGTGGATACTAAATGAGACCTCCAAAATTATATATCAAATTTTTCCTTTCCTTTACTTTCATTCTGATAATAACACTGCTGATGATTCTTGGCCTTCACAGGATTACAGAGGAGCGGGCCAGGGTCAGATTTTTCAGAGAGCAGTTCAGGCAGACTACCTTTGAGAGAGTGCTCCTTTTTAAAAAGTTGATTGAGGAAAAAATCAGGTCCGGATCGCATAATACTCTGGTGGAAATTACAGAAGCAAATATTCAGAGTTTAATTGACAATATCGCTAAAATAAACGCTGCAAAGGTCTGGCTTACCAGTAACAACAGGATACTGCTTAAATCTTTTGAAGGCGAAATCTCTGAAAAACTTGATGACTTATCTGATGAAAACAAGTTTATTTACGAGGGGATCAGTCTCTATCAGGGATTCAATAAGACCCATGATATTTATGTTGTTTCACCCATAAAAAGCCCGGAACAGGATAAGATCGCTTTTCATATACTTATCGGTGAATGGAAAGTTGAAAGGCAGGAGACCGGTTTTATACCCGGTCTGATCCTTATCGGTATTATCATACCTATCCTGGTTATACCCATCTCAAGGTTTATTACAGAAAGGGTCAAGCAGCTTAAACAGTCTGCATTACGTATTGCATCAGGTGATCTGTCATACAGGATTGATGTGAAAGGACATGATGAGATTGGAGAGCTGGGCAAGGCATTCAACCAGATGGCTGATAAGGTAGAAAGGATGATTGTGGGCGGAAAAGCCTTAACCGCGCTTGTTTCCCATGAGCTTAGAACACCTCTTACACGTATCAGGATTGCCGAAGAAATAATGAGGGAAAAACTGGAGAATGACAAACAGGACGTTTATCTGAGGCATCTTGATGATATCAGAGAGGATATAGATCTTCTTAACACTTTGATCGGCAGAATACTTGAATTATCGAAGATAGATATGCATGAAGTACGATTTGAAATGGAACCTTTTGATATTTGCCAGCTGATTAATGATCTGATCCACCAGCTTAAACCAATCATTGACCGAAAAAATCTGCATGTATCTGCTGATCTTTCATTGGTTCCCGGTTTCAAGGGAAACAGCGGCTCCTTGAGCACAGCTTTCTTAAATGTCCTTGATAATGCTGTAAAATATACCGATCCTGATGGTAATATTTTCGTATCCCTGTCTGCGGTAGACGGACATGTTGACCTGAGTGTTATTAATTCATACAAGAAACTTAATAATGAGGATCTTGACCGTATTTTCGAGCCATTTCAGAGGGTTGGCGAATCAGACAAGGCTGGCTCAGGGCTGGGGCTTGCCATAACGCATAAAATTGTAGAAAGGCATGGAGGGATAGCCCTGGCAGCGAACTCAGAAAAGGGTTTCGAAATCCGGATTACTCTTCCATTGCAGAACAGCTAGGATATTATGTATAATGTGTCCGGCTTTTGTGCGGAGAGGGGATAATTGGAAATTAAAATTGACTTAAAAAATACCTAAAAAAACTTGACATATTACGAATATTGCTTTAAATAATTCGTTTTTCGATTTTACATTCAGGATAAATAAAAATGAAAACATATGTTGCCAAAGAACACGAAGTAGAAAAGAAATGGTACCTTGTTGACGCGCAGGACATGATCCTTGGCCGGCTGGCCACCCAGATTGCAATGCGCCTGCGGGGAAAACATAAGCCCATATTTACACCTCATGCCGATACAGGTGATTTTGTAGTTGTTATAAACGCCGATAAAGTTACATTAACAGGCAATAAATGGGATAATAAAATATATTACAGGCACACCGGATACATGGGTGGTATCAAACAGATTTCCGCGAAAAAACTCATGGAGAAGAAACCTGACCAGGTTTTGTATATGGCTGTAAAAAGGATGCTTCCTAAAAACAGCCTGGGAAGGCGACAGTTAAAAAAGCTTAAGATATATGCTGGTTCTGAACATCCGCATGAGGCACAGAACCCTCAATTGATAAAGATGTAGGAGGTCTTAATGGCTCAAGACTTATGGCATGCCGTTGGCAAAAGAAAAACTTCAATCGCCCGTGTATGGGTAAAACCCGGCACCGGTGTAATAACAGTAAATAACAAGGCTCTTGATCAGTACATCACAAGAGAAACAGGTGTTGAGGTGGTAAAGCAGCCTCTTGAAATTACCGAGACCATGGACAAATACGATATTAATGTAAACGTTCGCGGCGGCGGTGTCCTTGGTCAGGCAGGGGCTATCAGGCACGGTATCAGCAGAGCCCTCGTAAGCATCAATCCGGAGTTTCGTTCTTTACTTAAAAAGGCTGAGCTGCTTACACGAGACCCGAGGATGAAGGAAAGGAAAAAATACGGTCAGCCCGGAGCCAGGGCACGCTTCCAGTATTCAAAGCGTTAATCCATTTTCCTGTTTTTTTCTTACAATTAAATTTCTGATTAGGTAACCTATAAAAGGAAGCTGATATGGCTTCCTTTTTTTATTGCTTTTAAGTACGGAAATCAGGATGCATGAAATAAAAAATATCAGGCTGATCCTGCAGTATGATGGCACGAATTATCATGGATGGCAGCGCCAGAAGGATGATGTTACAATCCAGGGGCTCATTGAGGGTAAGCTTGAAATGATGACAGGAAAACCTGTAACGCTTCACGCGTCAGGTCGGACAGACGCAGGTGTTCATGCGCTACATCAGGTATGTAATTTTATTACTGAAAGCCGAATTCCTCCCGAATCAATAAAAAACGGGCTTAACTCATTACTGCCTGATGATATATTCATAAAAAAATCCGAATACGTTGAGCCGGCATTCCATTCGAGATACAGCGCGAAAAGCAAATCCTATGAATACAGGATCCTGAATACAAGGGATATTGACATTTTTTCAAGAAGATATGCCTGGCATATAAGAGAGGAACTGGATTTTAAAGAAATGAGAAAATGCCTGGTCCTGATCATTGGAAAACATGATTTCTCTGCCTTCAGGTCATCAGGAACCAGTAATATAAACCCTGTAAGAGAGATATTGAGGGCGGAACTGTCTGAAATACACGAAGATGGAAACGCATATTTTTTCTTTGAGGCCGAAGGATTTCTTAAGCATATGGTCAGAAATATAGTCGGTACGATTGCAGACGCAGGGAAAGGAAGGATAACAGTCAGTGATTTTAAGAATATTCTTGAATCTCAGGACAGAGAAAGGGCAGGGTACAAGGCCCCGCCCCATGGATTATTTTTAACAATGGTTAAATATTAAACCTGTCTTTTTACTAATTCCATACCCCCGGAATATCGGATTTGCACACGGGACACTTATCTTTTATCAAATTGTTTTTATTGACAGAGAATCCGTAGCGGTCTATGAGCAGATTTCCGCAATTGTGGCAGGTTGTTTTCTCTCCTTCATCACCGGGGATATTCCCTGTATAAACATATCTGAGGCCGGCGCTGTAGCCGATCTGCTTGGCCATGTGGACTTTATCGGGCGGTGTAGGCGGAACATCGCGCATCCTGTATGTCGGGTGGAATCTGCTTATATGCCATGGGATATCGGCACTCTGCCCTGCAATAAACTCAGCCAGCTTTGTCAGTTCTTCTCCGGAATCGTTCAGCCCTGGAATAAGCAGCGTGGTGATTTCGAGCCATATCCCCATTTCAACCATCTTTTTTATTGTATTCAATACCGGTTCAATTCGCGCTCCGCACTGTTTTCTGTAAAAATCATCATTAAAGGCCTTAAGATCGATATTAGCCCCGTGGAGGTATCCGGAAATGTCATCCAGGCATTCGATCGACATATAGCCGTTTGAGACAAATATGTTTTTTATACCTCTGGAAGTAGCAATTTGAGCGGTTTCTTTTGCCAGTTCATAGTAAATTGTCGGTTCCGTATAGGTATACGCAATAGTGGCTGCATTTCCTGATACTGCTTCGTCAACAAGGATTTCGGGCCAAATTCTTTCACCTAAAATCTGACCATGATCGACAGGCATCTGGGAGATATCACTGTTCTGGCAGAAACTGCATTTCAGGTTACATCCCGCTGTTGCTATGGAATAAGATCTGCTGCCGGGGAGGAAATGGAAAAGCGGTTTTTTTTCGATCGGGTCCGTGTGCCTTGCTATGATTTTGTCATATACAAGAGTAATGAGTGTTCCGTTATTGTTTTTCCTTACACCGCATATCCC
Source organism: Desulfobacteraceae bacterium (assembly GCA_050123415.1). Classification (GTDB taxonomy): domain Bacteria; phylum Desulfobacterota; class DSM-4660; order Desulfatiglandales; family HGW-15; genus JAAZBV01. The sequence goes on from JASFHE010000067.1 coordinate 10,501, forward strand.
GGTTGAGGTGTCTGATATAGTACACTTATGGTTGCACAGAAAACATCTGACTTTATTATCTGATAATTTTTCATAAAGCAGAGCTTCTTTAATCAATTTTGACCTCCATCTTTTATTTGCTGTGACGTATTTGTGCTCCTTCAATTACAGGGCTTTTACTTCTGTTTATTTTTTTCTTGATAAAAAGATTATCGGTCTTGTATCGATATTTAAGTGTAACAGAGAGACCAATTAAATATCCGAATGGCAGTGAAATACTATGGGGTATCAGGGGGATGCCGATTTTTTTTATAAAAGCAGGAAACAGATACTCGCTTTGCCATGTAACCGGAACCGGTCCGTATGCCCTGTTTATCAGTCTTTTTATCTCCCACAGACTGTAAGGCCGTGCTTGTGAAAAGAGGTTTCTGTTGAACAAACCGCAAATTTTTTGCCAACGGCAATATCTGGATATGCTGTTGAAGGTGACCATAAATATTCCTCTTTTCGCCACTCTTCCTGCCTCTTCCAGTACCGGAAGAGGATCATCAAGAAACTCAATGGTATTAATAAGAAAAACCAGATCAAATTCATTGTCTTCATAGGGAATATCTTCAGCGTTCGCCTTTTTCAACTCACATTTATTCCCCAGCCTGTTTCTCGCAAGGGAAATCATATAAGGTGATGCGTCAATACCGGTTATATCCATGCCAAGTCTGCTGGCCAATAAAAGGTGGTTTCCTGATCCGCAGCCGACATCAAGAACGCTTTCATGTTTAAATGGCTTCAGGGTCTCCGAAATCATTCTTTCAACAAAGGATTCCATACGCAGCCCTTTAGGAGAACTGCTCCATTTTTCATAGGCTTTTGCCAGATGGATATCAAAGATATGTCCCATATGTGAAACCTGAATTTATTTAGTAACCTTTACTCATTTTTACAGGAAGGGTAAGTACAAGGTTTGTTAATATAGATGAAGATTAACTGAAATATAGGGTGAAGTCAATGCCCCTGAGTCGCAATCAAGATGTAATCCGCGCTGGTGCCCAGGGAGCTTCTTCATGGAGCTAATCGATAGTCCTTATCCGGTCAAAGGCGGGTTTAAACTCTTTCCACATATCAAGGCCAATTCGATTCTGTGTATCTTTTATTTCATCCAGAACTTCTTTTTCGGTCAGGGGATTTATAAGGACAGCGCGAAGAACCACGATATTTTGAGGGCGATATATTGTTGATTCAAGGGTTGTCCTTGAAACGAAGGTCGTATCATCTTTTCTTAATGCCCTGTGAAGTTTAACGTTCAGGCTGTTAATAAGTCTGTTGGTTTTCTGGATCTTCTTTTTTGCCTTTTTCTCAATTCTGCCTGTTTTTGTTTTTGTATTGTTCCATCTGAAGATCTGACTTTGAACTTCCTCCGGAATGAACCGGTAATTTATGATAAACAGTTCAGGATTGTTTAAGGTTTCAAAATTATCGCAGGTATCAAGAATCTCCTTGAAATACTCTGTTGAATTTCTTGCCTGTCTGAACAGAAGGCCGTATCCTTTGCTTCCGATTATTTTAAGAGAGGCCCAGGGTTTGAGGCATGCGAACGGACGTGATCCTTCCAGTGTAAACCTGCCTGTATCAACGGAGTTTTTGCGTATAACATATCTTGAAGAATGTTTTAAATAACTCAGGTCTTTTTCACTTCGAAATAAAGCGAGTCCCATACTCATAGGGCAATAGAGAAGCTTATGCGAATCAAAGGTTACTGAATCAGCTTTTTCAATTCCCCTGAAAAGCGGCCTGTATTCATTCACCAGAAGAGCCGGCCCGCCCCATGCCGCGTCCACATGGAAATGAGCTTCGTTATCCCTGGCGATTTTACTTAATGTTTCAAGGTCATCAATATTGCCGGTTTCGGTTGTGCCGGCTATACCGACTATGGAGATTATTTTTGTACGTTCGGTCTTTCTTTTTCCGTTGAATGTTTTTATCCTCTGTAGAAGTTTTTTAATATTAATCCGATTATTCATGTCAACAGGGATCTTGATTACATTTGATTCACCAATACCCAGAATATTCGCAGCCTTGGTGATTGAGTAATGTCCTCTTGTTGAGACAAGAATTACTCCCCGATCATATCCATAATGTCGCAGGGCTTTTTCTGTTCCTGCGATTCTTAAGCCGGGAAACTCACCATCTGGAGGGAATGCCTTTTCTCTGGCAACCATTAATGCCGTAACGTTTGAAAGCGTCCCGTCCGAGGTCACGTTTCCAAGGGAAACCTTTGGGTTATGTATGTTCCTTTCATAGAAACCTGTTTTTTTATTAAATATAAGGCTGTGAAGCCATGCTACCAGTTCTCTTTCCACAAAGCTTGACGCCTTGGCGGTTTCAATCTTGACCTGATTCTGGTTCAATGCCGCTATGATCATCTCAAGGAGAATCATGAAGTAGGGAATGGCGCTTGTCATATGCCCTATATAGTAAGGGTTCCCGACTTTAACAGAATGGTCGATGATCTTTGATTTTATCTCGGACATCACATCCTTTATTAATAAGGGGCTGTCCGGAATTGAAGTCTGGTTGAAGATGTCGCTCAGTTGAGGCAACGTTGCACTGCTGTGGATACCTCCCTTTTCCTGGAAAAAATCATGTATCAATTCCAGTAATTCATGGCCGAATTCCACAAATTTATCAGGTGAGTCCGGCATGATAAAAAGCTTTTTAAGGTATTCAAGGCTGGATTTTATTTTTTTTGTTTGAATCATTTTTTTTATTTAATCTTTTAGTTTCATTTTAGCAATGACAAAGCTGACACTTGAGGATATTTCCTGTACATCTATTATTTTTGAAGTTCCTGTAAATCATTAAGTATATATTTAAGCCTGTCAATTGTATCTTCATTCAGATCCTGTTCATTTTTCCTGATATATTTTTTAAGTGCGGTCAGTTCTTTTTCAATATCAATAATGCTGTTATATGCCGGTTCATAGTAGGCGGCTGTTTCTTCAGGCACGGGAATTTTTTCACTGATTATTTCCCGTGGTTTCAGGATTAACCGTTCCCTGTATCCTGGTACATGTGCATCAAAGCCAAGGCTGTTTTTTATTTTTTCGGCAAATTTCTGGCTTGATGTCGCCTCCCCATGTATAACAAATACCCTTGGACTGGATTCCTTGAAATTACTTACCCAGTCAAGAAGATCTTTTTGATCCGCGTGGGCAGAAAAACCGCCGATCGTGTATACCTTTGCTTTTACATCGACATTTTCTCTGAATATCTTGACAGACCTGGCGCCTTCAACAATTTTTCTTCCTGTCGTGCCAACGGCCTGATAGCCGACTATTACAATACTCGCGCCCGGACGCCACAGGTTATGCTTGAGATGGTGTTTTATCCTTCCTGCCGTACACATGCCATTAGCGGCTATAACAATTGCCGGGCCCGGATTTTCATTTATGGCTATGGAATCTTTTGTGGCGAGAGTAAATTTGAGATTTGGCATATCAAAGGGATCAAATCCTTCTTTTACAATAGCCATTGCTTCTTCATCATAATATTTTTTGTTTTTGCGGAATATCTGGGTCGCTCTTATTGCGAGCGGGCTGTCAAGATATATTGGCATATTGGGAGGCAGTTCCCCCTTGCGCTGGAATTCTCCAAGGATATAAAGGATTTCCTGTGTTCTTTCTACGGCAAATGCAGGGATTATCACCTTTTCATTATTTGACGCAGCATGCTTTATTGCCTCCAGAAGTTCAACCACGCTGTCATCAAAGGTCCGGTGAAGCCTGTCTCCATATGTTGATTCGATAAAAAGATAATCTGCCGCAAATATCTCTTGCGGGTCTTTTACGATTAACTGGTTATGTTTCCCTATATCGCCTGAGAAAACGATTTTTACTTCGCCGCCTTCGGTTTCCACCCAGAGTTCAAGTATTGAAGAACCCAGTATGTGCCCGGCATTTCTTAGTCTGGCCCTGATTCCCGGCGCTACCTGTACAATATTATCCCTTTCTATGGGTGAAAAAAGATGGAGGGATTCTTCTGCATCTTTTGTTTCATAGAGAGGCTGAATTTCTGATCTTGACTGCCTTTTGTTTTTTCTTGTCTGCCATTCTGCATCCATTTCCTGTATATGAGCTGAATCAAGCAGCATTATTTCACATAATTCGGCAGTGGGTGGAGAAGTGATTATTTTTCCGGAAAAACCGTCTTTTACCAGTTTTGGTATCCTGCCGCTGTGATCAATATGCGCGTGTGTTAAAAATAAGGTGCTGATATCCGCAGGATTAAATCCCCAGTCTGCCCAGTTACGCTGTTCCATCTGCCTGCCACCCTGAAACATACCGCAGTCAACAAGTACTTTTCTCCTCTGAATAGTTTCAACTAAAAAACTTGAACCGGTTACGCTTCCTGCGCCACCCATGCATGATACTTTTATCATTATTTTTTCCTTTCCATCGCTTGTGATAACACTTTAATTTTTGAACTGCCAAATCATTACAGATAATAATCTCCCTTTTATATTACCGGGTATTTATATTCAACTCCCATATAATTCTTTATAATAATTTCATTGCCTTTAACAGCTTTTATATACTCGGGCATAACCGGTATTTTCCCTCCTCCATCGGGCAGGTCGATTACAAATCTCGGGACCCCGATTCCCGATAAGAATCCCTGAAGTCCCTGCATTATTTCGATTCCTTTTTGAAGTGATGTCCAGAAATGGGATGTGCCTTTTGCAAGATCTGCCTGAAACAGGTAATAGGGTTTAATACGGATTGTAAGGAGCTTTCGCATAAGTTCCATAATAATGTCCTTATTGTCGTTTACTCCTTTTAACAGGACTGTCTGACATCCCAAAGGGATTCCGGCGTTCGCAAGCATTTTACAGGCTAAAGACGATTCAGATGTTATTTCGAGAGGGTGATTGAAATGAGTATTGATATAGAGCGGATGATATTTTTTAAGGACATCTACAAGATTTGGGGTTATCCTCTGGGGAAGAGTGCAGGGCACTCTTGTTCCGATGCGGACTATTTCAACATGATCAATTGCTTTTACCCGGGAAAGTATATAATCCAGTCTTTCATCGGAAAGAAGCAGCGGGTCTCCGCCGGAAAGGAGTACATCTT